>JAETTS010000358.1 GCA_021769025.1 Enterocloster bolteae | reverse complement strand
AGTTTTCTGCTCAGGGAAGAGATTGACGCCATGCTGCAGGGATTAAGCCCAAGGGAGCGGGAGGTCATCATACTCCGGTTTGGGCTGGAGACAGGCCATCCCCTTACGCTGGAGGACGTGGGAAGGCGTTTTAACGTGACCAGGGAGAGAATCCGCCAGATAGAAACAGCGGCCCTGAGAAAGCTGCGCAACCCGTCCAAAAGCAGGAAAATCAGGGATTTCCTGCCGGGATGACTGAATCTGTTAAATCATTGCTCAGAATCTTCAAACACTCCCTTGCACCAGGACCAGGGAATCCCGCTTACAAACCGTTCTTCATCGTGGGGATAAAAGACAACCACGCCTTTGTCAATGGTCTTAAGGCGGGTCCCGTCATAAAAGGACAGGGTCCCCGTGTAAGGGTAGGACTTCCCGCAGTCCGTAAGCATGATAAGCCCGCCTGCATAGGATTCACACAAGGCCACATTCCGTTTGAATGTTTCTGAGGAACCGTCAGTGGTTATTTTTATGAGCCGGGGTAAGGATTCATTGCCTGAATCGATTAACTTAGGCAGCCACCTCCACTTGAAAGGCAGCATCCATGGAGACAGCTGCATTTTCTCCTGGAATGCAAAGTAGCCGCCATGATCCGTGCTCAGGACAGAATCCGTATACGCATTCTTCAGCAGGAGCTTTCCATTGCAGTACAGGTCCGCGGACTGCGTGTAATCCGTATAGAATATGCCGCCATCCATGGGCTGTATGCTGTCCAGGTATGTTCCGCGGGCCACGCATTCCGGGGAAGGGTCCAGCTTTCCGTCATTTAGCCCATATTTATAAATCCTGCTTTCAACTGCCTGGTATGTGTGGTCCATCTTAACGGCCGCCAGATAGATGTGGGAGCCGTCCTCTTTTGTAAGGATGTCTTCGGCCTGGCCGTCCCGTCCTATCCTGGTCAGTGTGCAGTACGCCTCGCCATATGTATAACGTACCCCGTAAATGTTGTCAAAGCCCTCGTCCGCCCCTGCCAGCCCCATTTCATCCGCCAGCCTGGTCTCTTCACCGTTCCTTAATATGTACAATGATTCACCGCCTTCCGGGTCCAGCCTCGTAAAAGCTATGACGGAACCGTCCTTGGAAGCATTGAAATCAAAAATATCGGCCAGAAGCAACTGCCTGCCTTCTCCTGGCGCATAGGAATACAGGTTAAATACCGTATCCCCTGTGTCCTCGGAATATTCCTGGGCGTGAATCAGAGCCTTGCCGCCGCACATGAGGGTATATACCTGACCCCCTGCCTCATGAACCAGTTCGGCTTTGCCATTCTCCGGGTCCACGGCCACGATTCTCCAATCAGTGGAAGAATCCCGGGCCGCCTCAAAATCAAAAATAAGAAAACTCCCATCCTTGGCCGGATGCATGGCATCATAATAGGATCTTGGGCCGGCGCCTTCCCCAATCCCTTCCATTATTACAGAAGGATTGACCCCGGGTACCATGTCCGAGTTCACATCCGCGCGCATAAGGTCTGCCTCCTTGACGTAGTAGACGTAAGCCGGAGGTTTTTGGACCTGGATATCAGTCTTTGTATCATCCGCTCTTTGTGTTGGTTCCAAAAGGCTGCCTTGGTTTCCTGACGGAGCAGCACAGCCGCTTACAGCCAGGGCCGCGCATATTGCCAGGGCTGTCATCTTTTTCATCTTATAAGTAGTTTCCCCCATGATTTTCCTCCTGTGCCGGTTACCGGTTCCATGGTTTTATATAACCCGTTACATCCAGACAGAAAAATGGTGTAAAATTGAGCCTTGATATGATGGTTAAAAACTAAATATTTGGACATCGAAATAAGTCCATGAGTATGTAGCAGCGTTGCATATTCGCAGGCTTATTTTAGAGCACCAAAAACCGATTTTAGCCAAGAACGGAATACACAGCCCCTGCGGAATATTATCTGACAGAATCATAATAACGGTTTTTCACCAGGCTATTCATGAAACCATCAATGTCCATCTCAACTCCGGTATCCCAAATTCTGACAGTGGTTAAAACAAAATCATTTGACTGGAAAAAGTAATGTACATTTGCCCAATGCTTCTGATAGTCCCCAACATAATCAGTTAATTGGACATGGCTCCATATGCCGGAACGGTATTCTTTCGTATCTCTTAAAACAACAGTTGCATTTAACGTGGTTCCCACTGCATCAGCTTTACTGTCCTGTAAACTGGTATCCGTTGTTCCCTCCGCTTTCCTGAAATACTCAGCCTGATTCCTATAATCGTCAATGCTGAATCCGATCAGACGTGTTCCTCCTGCATCCTCAAAACGGGCGGATGTCCTTTTATAGTAATCCAGGATATGGTTATGTACCCGTTCCATTCCTGCGGGGATTTTTGCATTATAACCAACCTCCAGAGAAATGTACTCCCCTTCGCTGGCGGTTTCAGGCTTTGTCTGGACCACGCCATCAACAACCCATGCGCCATCCTGATTTACGGAATAACCATCTTCCAATGTTCTCCTTCCTGCTGCCATTGACCAGCATAAGCACTAAAGGAGATTGATAAGAATGCTGCTGTGGTTGAGAGTAAGAGATAAAGTTTTTTCACGATTGCCCCTCCTGCTTTGATACATCATCTGTTTTGAGGATATTTTAACATATTGGTAAAGTAAAGCAATTCAAATCTATATGGAGAACATATTGAATATGGGTACTATGTGCACTTTAAAGTGTTTGTGAGTGATAGGAGCGAATACAATGCGAAATCAGTAAAAGTTATCGAGGCTCCGGAAAGGAAGGTAAGGAATGGCAAGAAGCATAAGTAACATGAATCAACTGGCCTTTGCCCTGGCTCCAATATTACAGGGCATGGTCAATCAGATGACAGACAGGGTATATAAGACACTGAACTTTTATTTACAGGACTACTATACAGGCTGGACACCATCGAGCTATCGGAGAACCTACGACTTTCTGTATTCGGCAGTGAAAACAGAAGCGAGGATGGTAGGAAACAATCCAATGTCTGAAGGCCAAAGGATTTAGTGTAAAAGGATAATATCGGGAGGAAATTACATATGGAATTAAAAGACAGAGTAGTGGTTATTGATGAAAAGAATATGGCAGGATTATCATGGTTGTACGGAGAAATGAATATTGATGAGCTGGGGCAGGTTGTTAACAGGCATTTAGATGTATGCCTATAAGTCCGGACTGACGAAGAAAGCAACCTATAAGCTTATGGAAGCATTTAAGGATGTATTGACGGAGACATTATTGGATGGAGAGCGGTTTCACATCCATGGGTTATTAACATTGAAGACAGAGTATAAGGAAGAGTGTATAAGGTATAATCCAAAGACACGGGAGAAAGTAGTGGTCCCGCTGTTAATTATAGCATTGCTTACCTTTATTTTCAATAATCGTAAGTA
>JAETTS010000357.1 GCA_021769025.1 Enterocloster bolteae | reverse complement strand
ATGATAATACCATTCTGAGCCAGGTTTTGTCTATCCCTGAGAACAATATTTCCCACATCTCCCACACCAAGGCCATCAACCAGTATGGCACCTGCCTGGACATGGTCTACAATTCTGCATTCTTCCTGAGACAGTTCCACCACGTCTCCGGAAGACATCAAAAGAATATTCTCCTTCGGAATGCCCATGGATTCCGCTAACCCCCTGTGGGCAACAAGATGACGGTACTCACCGTGAACCGGAAGGGCATACTTGGGATGGGTCAATGAGTAGATCAGCTTGATCTCCTCCTGGCATGCATGCCCGGACACATGGGTATCCTGGAAAATCACGTCTGCTCCTTTAATGGACAATTCATTGATCACCTTGGAAACTGCCTTTTCATTGCCTGGGATCGGAGACGAGCTGAAGATCACCACGTCTCCCGGCTTGATGGACACCTTCCTATGAACATTGGATGCCATGCGGGACAACGCCGCCATAGCCTCCCCCTGGCTTCCGGTGGTAATGAGAACTGTCTTCTCATCTGGATAGTTCTTCAGATTATCGATATCCACTAAGGTTCCGTCTGGAATCTTGATATATCCCAATTCACTGGCTGTTCCGATAACGGTCACCATGCTGCGGCCCTCGATCACAACCTTCCTTCCATACTTGTACGCAGAATTCACGATCTGCTGCACACGGTCCACATTGGATGCAAAGGTAGCCACAATAATCCGGTTGTTCTTATGCTCCGCAAAAATCGCATCGAATGTCCTCCCCACGGTCCGCTCCGATGCGGTAAATCCGGTACGGATGGCGTTGGTGCTGTCACACAGCAAGGCCAATACACCCTTTTTCCCCAGTTCTGCAAAGCGCTGCAGATCCGCAGGCTCTCCGAATACTGGCGTATAGTCGATCTTGAAATCACCTGTATGCATGATGATTCCCACCGGAGTAAATACCGCCAGAGCCGACGCGTCGGCAATGCTGTGATTGGTCTTGACAAATTCAATCCGGAAACATCCCAGATTGATGGATTGTCCATGCTTTACCACCTTTCGCTTGGTGGTCTTTAACAGATTATGTTCTTTTAATTTATTCTCAATAAGAGCCACTGTCAGTTTGGTTCCGTATACCGGCACGTTGATCTCCTGGAGCACATAGGGCAACGCGCCAATGTGATCCTCGTGTCCATGGGTGATGACAAATCCTTTCACCTTTTCAATATTCTGTTTCAAATACGTAATATCCGGAATGCACAAGTCGATTCCCAGCATATCGTCACTTGGAAATGCTAACCCACAGTCGATTACGATAATGCTGTCCTCATACTCGATTGCTGTAATATTCAATCCAATCTGTTCCAATCCGCCCAATGGAATGATCTTTACCTTCGCATTCTGGCTCTGCTTATTCTGTTGTTTCAAATTCATACCTCCATATGTTTTCTTTCGTAACAGTTCAGACGCCTCTTCAACTGTTACTTTCTTTCACGACAATTCAACTTCCCTGCGGCCTCTTTCCCAGTGTACTGTCCTGCCTCAGGCATATATCCATTCTAATGCTTCAACTCCACGTCCATGTCTTCCATCAATTCCGTAAAAATCTTAAACAGATCCTCCATCTCGCTGTCATCCTCCACAAATTCATAGACAGCTTCTGCATCCTCTGCCTTCGATCGATCCTTTAAAATATAGCATTCTCCATCCTCGTCTTCTGTATCTGTCACCAATAAATAACTGATCCCATTGATCTTCGTCTGTTCCAGAACATAAAAATCCAGGGACTCCCCTTCCTCTGTCTCAAGAGTAATCATTTTCTCTTCGCTCATCTACTGCTCCTTTTTTCAACAGCCTCCACGTGTTCCTTCCTGTTCCTGTCATTCATAAAATCCTGCAAAATAATGGTTGCGGCAACCTTGTCAATGACCTTTTTTCTCTCGCCCTTGGGCACGCCGCTCTCTTCTAATATCTCATCCGCCGTCATGGTAGTCAGGCGCTCATCCTGTAAAAATACCGGGAGGCCTGTCCTTCGCTCCAGCATCTCTTTAAATTCTTCTGTCTTCTCTGCACGTTCACCGATGGAATCATCCATATTTTTAGGATACCCTAAAACAATGGCCGTAATCTCATACTCCTCAATCAGGGCCTCAATTCTCTGGCACGTCTGACGCAGCTTGTTTTCCTCTTTACGGGTAATGGTCTCCACCCCCTGAGCCGTATACCCCAAAGGATCAGTAACCGCAACGCCTACTGTCTTCGACCCAAAATCCAGTCCTAACCATCTCATAGCATCTTCCTCTGCACACAGCCTCTCCAAAGGCCGGCCCTGACCTATGTCGAAAACCGTTCTTTTCCCATAACAAAACAAGCCGGCCTTCTGCCAACTACAAACATACCCCTTTCTTTCGCATGAAGGGGTATTGTAAACCACAGATAACATGACTCACGCACTTTTATCTTAATCTCGTATCAATATACACAGACAGAAGTTCCTCCAGAATCTCATCCCTTTCCACTTTCATAATGAGACTTCTGGCGTTCTTGTGGCTGGTAATATAGGTTGGATCTCCGGACATGATATAACCCACAATCTGGCTGACGGGATTATATCCCTTCTCGGTCAGAGCAGTATATACCTGCTCTAAAACCTGGCTCACATCCATCTTATTCTCTTGTACGGTTCGAAAATACTGTGTATTATGAATATCGCCCATCTGTCCTCACGTCCTTCGCAACAACTCTGATTCCTTTGCCGCTCTTTTACTGTTCTCATTTATTCTATACCACTTTCGTCCATTCGTCAAGGATTCTGGCTGCAAAAGTAAAACCGCCCCATAGTGGCACAATTTATGACATAAGGACAATGTCATCACCAATCAAAGCGTCCAGTTTTCCTGTTATCATCTGTCCTTCCAGATGTTTCATTCCTTCCTTCCACAGAACCGCCGCTTTCACATACTCTCTGGTGTGTCCTACCAGATACTCCTTCTGTCCTATGACAATCTTCTCCTCCATCAGAACTTCCTTTTCCTCCCCCAAAAATCCCTGCCTGTATTCTCTGGACATCTCCTGTTCCAGTTTAAGCAGCACATCGCTTCTGACCGCCTTCTGGCTTTCAGTCAGCTGTCCCTCCATGGCAGCGGCCCGTGTGCCCGCTCTTTTGGAATACCGGAAGATATGCATTTCAAAAAAATGGATCCGCCTCAAAAACGCTACGGTTTTCTGAAATTCTTCCTCTGTCTCCTTCGGAAATCCTACGATCACGTCCGTAGTGATGGCCGGACGGTCAAACCAGTGCCTTAGCATCTGGCATCCTTCCTCATACTGTTTGGTGGTATAATGCCGGTTCATCCGCAGCAGAGTTTCATCGCACCCGCTTTGTAAGGACAAGTGGAAATGAGGGCATATGGTTCCAAGTCCTGCCAGCGTCTTCACAAACTCCTGGGTGACAATC
>JAETTS010000356.1 GCA_021769025.1 Enterocloster bolteae | reverse complement strand
CTTTCCTGTCTCTGCGCCAATCTTTTCCTTCATTTCCTCACAATTTCCCATTATTACATTTCCTTTCCTTATTTCATTCATATAGGTCCTTGTTCCTGGAATGCTTCCATGATTCATGATCGTATACCATCTTGCTCAGCGTATGGTTCCTCCGCCTACCACATAGCCGCCATCATAAAATACGACTGCCTGTCCCGGCGTGATGGCTCTCTGGGGCTCCTCAAACCGAACTTCCACAAGATCTGGTCCGATTTCTTCTATCACACAGGGAGCCCCTTTATGGCTATAACGGATTTTCGCCTGGACGCGCATTGCCCCTTCCTTCAATCCGTCAATCGCCATCCAGTTCAGATGGCTGCAGGTTAACCGGTTTGAAAATACATCTCCTGCCTCCCCTATGACCACCTCATTGGACTCAGGGCGGATCGCCATGACAAAGACAGGGCGGCCCAGAGAAAGATTCAGCCCTTTCCTCGGCCCCACCGTATAGTGGGTGATTCCTTTGTGCCGCCCTAAGATATTGCCGTGAACATCCACAAAATTTCCCTCCGGCAGCTGACAGGCTATATGTTCTTCAATGAACTTTGCATAATCATGATCCGGAATGAAGCAGATCTCCTGACTGTCCGGCTTATGGGCCACGCTGATCCCGATTTCCTTTGCAATCTGCCGTATCTGATTCTTTTCATACTGTCCCACAGGCATCAGCGTATGAGCCAGCTGGCTTTGGGTCAGATTATAGAGGGCATATGTCTGATCTTTTGCCTCTGTCACGGATTTTTTTAGGGCATACCTTCCGTTGGGCAATCGGTCTATCTGAGCATAATGGCCAGTGGCGATGAAATCCGCTCCAATCTCCAGGCTCCGGTTCAGAAGAGACTCCCACTTCACAAACCGGTTGCAGGCAATGCATGGATTCGGCGTCCTGCCATGGATGTACTCATCTATAAAATAATCAATCACATGGGTCTTAAATTCCTGTCGGAAATTCATCACATAATGGGGAATGTTAAGCTTCCAGGCTACCTGTCTTGCATCTTCCACAGCACTTAGGCCACAGCATCCGCCGTCTTCCTGATTTTGTTCTCTTTCTTCCTGGTTCCTGCTTCCCGTATACTGCAGTGCCTGTCTTATGTTGCCTGCTTGCCACTTCTCTTCTACTTGATTTCCATATTGGACTTGCTGCATGCTGCCAGTACCAGGCTTGCCGTCTGTATCCCGTCCTTTTTCTGTTTCCCCCATGCCGTCCCTTTCATGCTCTCGGTTCCCTTTCGGTTTCCCATATTCGGCCCCCTTTATGCTTTCGGTTCCCCGCATGCTGTCCCTTTGCCATCCGCTTCCTACTTCCGAACCCGAGACAAAATCATAGACTTTCATCGTTACCCCTGTCACATCATATCCTTGCTTTTTCAAAAGATAGGCAGCCACAGAGGAATCTACGCCACCGGACATGCCGACCACTACTTTTTTATTCTGCATACTGTTTTGTATACCTTCCACAATTCATGTACTGTCCATGTTCCACCCAGCGATACCGTTTTATGTCATGGCATTGCATCAATAGACACTGTTTCCATAAACATTGTAGCCATAAGTATAGTATCATAAGCTTGGTATCCATATATCAATACTCTTCGTCCTCATCATGTTCGCTGATATCTGACTTAGGCTGCTTAAGCCCTTCAATAGTAATTCCGTTTTTCTGAGCATAATCCCAGAGGGCAGCATGAATCGCCTCCTCTGCCAGTAAAGAACAGTGTACCTTAACCGGGGGTAATCCGTCAAGTGCTTCCATCACGGCTTTGTTGGTTACTTCCATGGCTTCCTGAACCGTTTTTCCCTTGACCATCTCCGTAGCCATACTGCTGGTAGCCACAGCGGCTCCACAGCCAAAGGTTTTAAACTTCACATCCCGGATTACCTGATTCTCATCAATATCTAAGTATATCCTCATGATGTCGCCGCACTTGGCGTTCCCCACTGTGCCCATTCCACTGGGATTTTCCATCTCTCCTACGTTCCTTGGATGCTCAAAATGATCCATTACTTTCTCTGTATACATAAAAATTCTCCTTCATTCATCCTTGCTGTATTTCTTGTAACTTGCCCTATGCTTTCCTTCTCAAAATTGCCGTTTTCTCATAAAATCCTCATACAGAGGGGACATGTTTCTTAAATAGGCCACAATCTCTTTCACTTTCTCCACCACATAGTCCATCTCCTCCCGGGTGTTCTCCTGGCTTAAGGTAAGACGCAGGGAACCATGGGCAATCTCATGGGGCAGGCCGATGGCCAAAAGCACATGGGAAGGATCCAGAGAGCCTGAGGTACATGCCGAGCCACTGGAGCCGCAGATTCCTTCCATATCCAGTTTGATCAACAGGGACTCCCCCTCAATAAACTGAAACGCAAAATTGGCGTTGTTGGACAAACGGTTGGTTCGATGCCCGTTTAGCCTTGTATAAGGAACTTCCTCCAATACCCGTTTAATAAGATAATCCCTTAATTCCCGTTCTTTTTCTTCCCTCTGCTTCCTATCCGCCATGGCCAGTTCCACAGCCTTCCCCATTCCAGCAATCCCCGGAACATTCTCCGTGCCGCCGCGGCGCTTCCGTTCCTGGGCTCCTCCGTGGATAAAGGACCGGCTTTTGATCCCGGTGCGAATATATAAAAACCCGATTCCCTTCGGTCCATTAAATTTGTGCCCGCTGACACTCATCATATCAATGTTGTAATCATCTACCAGGATCGGCACATGGGCGTACGCTTGCACTGCATCTGTGTGGAACAGAATCCCATGACTTTTGGCAATCTCCCCAATTTCCTTAATCGGCTGTATAGTACCGATCTCATTGTTGGCAAACATAATGGAAATCAAAATGGTATCCGGCCGAATGGCCTTCTTCAGCTGCTCCAGCTTTACGCATCCATTCTCATCCTCATCCAGGTAGTTAACCTCAATACCCCGTTTTTCCAGATACTCACAGGTGTGAAGCACTGCGTGATGCTCAATCTTGCTGGTGATAATGTGCTTGCCCTTTCCCTGATATGCCTCCGCCGTAGCCTTGATGGCCCAGTTGTCCGATTCCGTCCCACCAGCAGTAAAATATATTTCATTGGCCTTGGCACCGATAGATTGTGCGATGATCTCCCTGGTACGGGCTATCACCTTTTTGCAAGGAGTAGAAAACTCATATATCGAAGATGGATTGCCATAATACTGGCTGAAATAAGGAATCATGGCCTCCACCACTTCCGGACGCGTCCTGGTCGTAGCCGCGTTATCCAGATAAATTGTCTGTTTCATGTATTGGATCCGCCTTTCTGTAGTATTAAAGTTAAATGCTTCATCTACATTCTCTATTATATATTATATTCCTAGTATTGCAATAGGATTATTGTTCTTTTTTGTGTACGGTTGGATAACATACAAAAGGCAAAGCCACAAAAGATGGC
>JAETTS010000355.1 GCA_021769025.1 Enterocloster bolteae | reverse complement strand
TGACGGCCGGCCATCCTATATGGAGAATCTGCGGCTGCACTGTAATCGTACACTGCTGTGCTTCAGAAGTAGATGGAAGGGTAATGCAAAACTTCTGTCATTGAATAAACTGATGAATTATAGACAGCTTAAAACTGTAAAGGGCAAAAAATAGTGGGTAGGATTCGTGCGGAATTCTACCCATTTAGTTTTTCAACTCAATAATGAATGATTATACCGATACGCACTGAAATGGTAAATATGCAAGGACTGGATGCGATAGAAGAAATCAAGCTTGTGCAGGATACAATACATGCCATTGCAGCTCATTGGCAGCTTGATATTATCTGAGTCAAGGATATGTGTTCAAAGATAGATCGCAGTATCACCCTATTAGGTGAAGAACATGATATGATGCTACGATTGTAAAAATCATAGACCCAAAATACGATTTTGAATCTTTCAATGTGTCCGGTATTATATAGCAGACACCTTTAGGTACAGCAGGAGGAATTCACAAATGGCATCATAAGATGGGAGTGAGGTGGTTGGTTCAGGGAAGATGATTGGACTGGCTGGCAGGAATATATGACAGACCTGGCAGGACATCTTCAGGTGCTTCTCTTATCGGTCACAATCGGGCCGAAGGGGGCGATTTGAAGGAACGTGTGTATATTTCTGTAGGTTAGAATGTATCATAGGACAGCGTGAATACGCAACTGTATTTAGGATTAAAGGAGGATGGCATGACTTTTTTTGAACAGGAACTTAAAAAACTCTTTGCAGATGATACTGCTTTTATGGACAAACGTTTTATTGGGAATGCCTGCTATGGAAGACTGGACAATAATATACGGATAAAAATTCGTTTTACGACATGTGGTGTTGCAGACCAATATGAAGCATTAAAAGTCACCCTGCTGAACCGAAATGAGGGTGAGATAGATAACATGATGCTGCATTTTCATGACCTGTGGGGAATAAAAAAGACAGGAAATCCTAACTTTGGGGAAGGGATTAGCCCCCATATATGGAGGTACCGGGAAAAAACCGAGTGGTATGTGTACCAGCCGAACAAGGATGATTACCAAAAGCTTGCTGATGCGGTTAGGGCCTATGTGGAGACATTCCAAGAACCAATACAAGGCCAGCAGATGTGTTGATAATCCGGCCTTCCGGATGGAAAGGTGTGGGCAGACGAGTTGTTCATTTGGGATTTTGTCGTAGATACGGTATTTGAGGATATCATTGAATGGTTTTATGGACAGCTGATAGGCTTTCTGAGTTCGTTTTTTGGTATGATGGGAAACATGGGCGCAGAGATATTTGATCTGGTATGGGTTCAGGGGATTGTCCATTTTTTTGTCTATCTTGCCTGGGCGTTATATGTGACCGGGCTGGTGGTGGCGGTATTTGAATGTGCCATTGAATATCAGACCGGACGGGGAAGTGTGAAGGATACAGCTCTCAATGCAATCAAAGGCTTTATGGCAGTAGGATTATTTTCCAGTGTGCCGGTGGAGTTGTACCGGCTGGCTATCACACTTCAGGTACAGGTAAGCGCTGCCATATCAGGACAGGGTGTTGGAGTCACGGAACTTGCCGCAGGCATCATGGATAACCTGTCATCCGCAGGTTCATTGAAGGAGGCAGACCTGTCCTTCCTATATGGTGGACTGGACCCGGCGGGAAACGGAATCTTTACCATCTTCCTTATCATCATGATGGGGTATGCAATCATTAAGGTGTTCTTTGCCAACCTTAAACGAGGGGGAATCCTGCTCACTCAGATTACGGTAGGGAGTTTATATATGTTTTCCGTTCCCAGGGGATATGTGGATGGTTTCATGAACTGGTGCAAACAGGTGATTGGTCTGTGTCTCACAGCCTTCCTGCAGGCAACCCTTCTGACAGCAGGGCTTTTGGTCATCCGAGAGCATGCCTTATTGGGGCTTGGAATTATGCTGGCCAGTGGTGAGGTACCAAGGATAGCGGGGCAGTTCGGCATGGATACAAGTACAAGGGCCAATCTGATGGGCTCCGTCTATGCTGCCCAGAGTGCAATTAATCTTACAAGAACGGTGGTGACGCTGATACCAAAATGATGACAGGACTGGTGTATATAGCAAGCCCTTATGCGGGGGATGTTGAGGCTAACCTTACCTTTGCAGGGCAGGCAGGCCGATATTGTATGATGCAGGGCGGCATACCTGTGATTCCACATATGATGTATCCTGCGTTCCTGGACGATACAGATCCGGCACAACGCGGACTGGGAATAGAAATGGGATTAAGGCTGATGGAAGTCTGCGACTGTGTATGGATATGTGGGGAGCATATATCCGCAGGAATGAAGCAGGAACTGGCTTTTGCCAATGGGATTGGGAAGGAGGTGAGGTTCGTGGGACGGGATGAAATTACTGCATCGGTAAATGAAAGGCAGGAAATGTTGACAGGAATGGAGATAGGATGAATGGAGGGAGGAGGTAAATGAGATGACCTATTTATATCCGGATCATCTAAGGGCAAGGGCCACCTTGTGGCTGTGGGATTTAAGGGATATCGGATTTATAGGTATAGGAGCCGTGTTCTCCATCGCCTGTTTTTCGGTCAGTGATATCCTGGTACCTATGGTATTGACAACCGTATATGGTTTCCTTTCCATCCAGTTTGATGGCACACGCATCCGGGATTTTATCCTATATGCATGTGCCTTTTTTGTGACCCGGCAGCAGACCTATGAATGGAGAAGAAGATGAAGAAGGAAAAAAAGGATAAAAAGACGGGACAGAAGAAGGAAGGGACACGGCAGCTAATTGGTATCCAGGAGATAACAGACTATAGCCTGCGGACAATGGAACATGGTGAGCTGGTATTTTTCCTGATTCATCCAAGTAACCTGTCTGTCCTGTCGGAGTCAAGCCTGGCTGCCAGAATATATGGTCTCATGACGGTCCTAAAAGGAATGGCAGAGCTTGAGATGCTATGCTTGAACAGCAAAGAGAACTTTGAGGATAATAAGAAATTTATTCAGGACCGGGTAGAGGAGGAAGAAAATTCTGCCATCCGAAAACTTCTTGAGGCGGACCTGAAGTTCCTGGACCAGATCCAGGTGCAGATGGCCACGGCACGGGAGTTCATTCTTGTTGTGCGGCTTCCGGGAGAGGAAGAGAAGGAAGTAGTCCCGTATCTGAATCGAATTGAAAAGACCCTGAATGACCAGGGATTCACCACAAGAAGGGCAAATGGAGATGACATCCGCAGGGTTCTGGCTGTGTATTTTGAACAGAACGTGACCACGGAGCGGTTCGAGGAATCAGATGGTGAGCGATGGGTCATATTCCATGACCATTGATGGGGAGGAGGGAACAGTAATCGGAAGAGAAAGAATGAATCGGAGGGATGATGAGGTATATGTGAAGGATTTTATAGACATGGTCAGCCCTTCCATCATCCAATTTGAGATAGACCATTATGTG
>JAETTS010000354.1 GCA_021769025.1 Enterocloster bolteae | reverse complement strand
ACTCGGCGGAGGAGCCCTGGCATCCCGGGGAGGCACAGAAACTGTTCTCCTTTAGCAAGGAATACGGTGTGCCGATTGATGCGGCTGAATTTGCCAATGAACCTAACATGATGGAAGACACTGGATTCCCTAAGGGCTATACACCAGCCCACTACCGCCGTGACCAGGATCTGTTCTTCGCATGGTTGAGAGCCAACTATCCGGATTGTATCTGTGTCGGCCCAAGTACCACTGGCGGGGACAACATTTCCTTTGGAAAAGGGGAGTCTGATAAGACAGGCGGCGGCATCGAACAGATAGTAGCACAAACCTGTGACTGTGCTGATCTGCTGGATGGAACCAAAGAACCGTTGGATGTGTTCAGCTATCATTATTATAACGGAGTTTCCGATCGTCTTGCGTCGGTTATGCCAAGCGCTCACTGGCAGCCATCGGAAGCCAATGGAGAGGCATATCTGGATACAGCTATGAAGTTTGCCCGGACCTATCTGCCGCTGCGCGACAAATACTGTCCAGGCGGAGAGATATGGGTTACCGAATCTGGAGATGCAGGTGGCGGTGGGGATACCTGGGCTTCCACGTATCTGGATGTGTTCCGCACATTAAATGAGTTAGGTGGATTTGCTGCTTTAACCAACGGTGTGATCTTCCACAATACTCTGGCATCCTCAGATTATGGCTTCCTTGCCCGCCAGGTCTTTGACCCGCGGCCCAATTATTTTGCAGTCCTCCTATGGAACCGCTTGATGGGGACAACTGTCTATGATTCCAAAGAACCTGTCCGCGAAGGAGCTCATGTATATGTACATTCCCGCAAAGATGGAAAAGAAGGACTGGTGTATTTAATCATCAACAATTCTCTGACAGATGCCACTACAGCGGAACTGCCAAAGGATGCAGAGCGCTATACATTAGCCGGTGAGAACGGCAATATCCGCGCGTCGGTCATGACATTAAACGGCAATCCGCTGGTTCTGGGTGAGAACGATACCCTTCCGGAATTGAAGCCACAGCAGCAGGCAGCCGGAACTATAGAATTGGCACCAGGTACCTGTACATTCCTGGTTCTGTAGATCAGGCACAAGGAATCCCCGCAGCCTTTGGCACTGTGACGGTTAACCTTGGGAGAAGGCAGTTTCTTTTAGGGAACTGTCTGGCTGATTTGTGACTCGTTCCACCATCTGACGCAAAAAGACTTCCGGGCCAATGACTTGAACGACCGGCCCAAACGAGAGCACCTGGATCAAAAGTTCGGTTTCCCAGCGCTTATCATAGTAGATAGAGCAGCGGAACCGGCCGGAGGACAGGCGCTCTACTTTTTTCTGGTAGCAGGAGAAATGAAGCATCATCCGTTCTAAGGCATTGCGTTGGTTCGTGATCTCCAATACCAATGGCTCCCGACAGAGGGCCTTATCCAAAAAGGGATCGATGGAAACCTCCTTCTGGGAGAATTGGCCAGTCTCCTCTATTTTTAGCACTCTTGCCACGTTAAGCACATCCATGCGAGGGGATCCATTTTTCCGTTTCCCGATACAGAACAGACGGAATTTCCCTTCTTTCTCTCCGTATTCCAGGCGGCAGGGAAGCCATGTAGCTGTAAGGATTCGCTGATGACCGGAAAGATAAGAAATCGTAAGCCATTGTCTGTTCTCCATGGCTTTTAAAATTGTCCGAAAGTGGGCGCGATACTGGATGGAAGTAAATGGGTCATGGTCTTTGTACTGGTCAAAGCGGTGAAAATCATCAGGACGAAAGAGAGGCATGACATCGTTCAATGCACATTCCAGCAGAGACAGTTGCCGGTCTGTCAGGAAGAGACGGATTCTGGAGTCAGAAAGCAGCGATTTTAGCCAGGCTCTCTGCAGATTGGTAAGAGGAAGGGTGAAATTCTCTGGCAGGCGGCCAAGGCGAGAACGGTATCTGGAATCCTCTGTCTTTTCCAGGAAGGGCCAGTCGCCGTGGAGCAGATGGGGGATGATAGACATGGCGCTTTCCTGATACCCATATGTATCGGCAATTTCCGTCATCTGTTTTGGAGTCAGAGGGGCCAGAGATGCCTGATCTAAAATCCGGCGAACCACCTGATAGTAACAGCTATAGGTTTCTGAAAATAATGAGAAGTCGTTTTTCATGGCGTTTGGATCCTTTCTTTTTTGATGCAGTCTATGCCTGATACATCTGCTTCATCAGACGGATATCGTTCCAGAACCTTTTTTCAACTTCAGGGTTGGAACAGGTGAAAGAAACAATCCGGCCGATAAAGGATTTCACCCAGGGAAGCATCTCAGACGCATCCCAGCAGGAGCAGGTGTATTCATAAAGCCCTGGCTGTTGCCTTTTTATAGCGCCCAGGCGGCCTTCTCTCTCCAGGCGGTTTAAAATATGGAGTTCTGACTGTTCATTCAGCTGGATGCACATTCGTACAGTCTCTGGCTGCCGGCTGTTTCCAAAAGAGACTCCCCAGACATAAGAGAGGTTGGAAGAGAGCGCTTTTTGGCAGGAAGTAAATTCTGGCTCTAAATCCTGAAACTCCACGTCACAGATCGTATCCAGCCGGACTGAAGTCAGCCGGCGGCTATCCAGGCGACGGACACAGACATAGCGGCGGCCAGTCTGGGTACTGACAAGGATTTTTAATGGGACAGCAACAAATTCCTGGCTTTTCCCACTTTTGGTACTTTTCACTGTTAAGCAGAGCCGCCTCTGCTCCTGTATCGCTCTTAGAAGAGGAAGTAAAATCTCGTCCTCCAGGGTGTGAATCAGATAATCGTTCCGGAAACGGAAATAGGGGTTTTCCAGGTTCCACAGATCCATGATGGTGCTTCCCACGAAACCGAAAGGAGCAGTTCCCTGAAAATAACAGACAGCATGGTAAAGGGACGGGAAAAGCTGGGGAACATGGCTTCTTAGGTCGCTGGCCAGGGAAAACAGGTATTGCTTTCCCTGTTTTTTCTTGCAAAAGATTCCTTCCTGCTCATATTCTGATAATTTCCGGCGGACAGCTTGGGTATCTTCCAATACTCCGAACTGAATCTGAAGCTGATCCGTTAATTCCTCCGCACTGTGAAACGGTTGATGGAAAAGAAGCCAGGGCAACAGAAAGTGGAGAGTAATGTCACGGTTGGTGAAGGTTTTGGATTTCCATGCCTGATACAGGGGATTGACTGCTATGCGGCTGGAATCCATGGTGATAAAAACTGATTTTTTATGGCCTTTGTGGTTGGAACGGATGTATCCGGAGAACCAGCTTTCCAGCCTCCGCCGCTCGTTGTCATAGGTGCGGCTGCTTTTTTCCTGATAATCATCTCTGTTTTTGAAGCCGTATAGGTAGAATTCCCGGACATAGCCACGGATCTTGTCAAAGCGGCGGATAAGTTCTTTGAATTCAGACATGTTCTTTGCCCTTTCTTTTTAATCTCCGATGTTTTTCTGCCGGTTTAAAGGGGCCGGCTTAAGGTCTTTCCTG
>JAETTS010000353.1 GCA_021769025.1 Enterocloster bolteae | reverse complement strand
AGTCCGGTCAGAAGAAGGATAGCCAGGATCGGAATATACAAAGGCTTCCCCCTATCATAGATCCATATTGCCACGCTAAGCGCCACTGCAGCCACTGCCGATCCATACACAGCCATCCTGCTCTGCCAAAATCCTTGAATCATACGCATCTTCCCTTCTCTTCCATCATATACTTTGCCATACAGTTCCCTTTCAGTTGTGACACCGTTCCCATATCGTCCCCATATATCATCTGTTCTATATATTATACATGTACTATATATGTTTCCATATGCATTTCGTTTTATTATTATACACTTTTCCTATATATCACACAAGTTTCCGCTATGTCTTTGTATACTTTTTGTTTCCAGAACAAAAGTCCACGGGAAATTCAGCTGTGTTTTGGTATGCAAACCAATAACTTTCCCTTGAAATCCTGGCATCTATCCGTTATAATGCCTATATAAAGAATGAATACAATATTTTAATTATCAATAATCACTAAAAATCAGGAAAGGTTAAGGTATGACGGATGGTACGTATCACAGCACTCATGGATAATAACCGTTCCGAACACAAGGCTCTCATTGCGGAACACGGTCTTTCTTACCTGTTAGAATGGGAAGACCGCCGTCTTCTGTTTGACTGCGGATCCGGCTCTGGTTTCTGGCACAATGCAAGGCGGCTGGGACGCAAGATACACAATCTTGATGCGGTGGTCTTAAGCCACAGCCACTATGACCATGCGGCCGGATATCGGGATCTGATAGAGCTTGGCGGCGGTAGCCCCATCGTCTGCACCGGCCCTGAATTTTTCCAACCGAAGTTTGCATTTGACGGTGTGCGCTATACCGATCTGTCCTGCGGTTTTGATGCGGGCTTTCTGGCAGATCATGGCATCCGTCATCAGGTGGTATTGGATATGACGGAACTGTTCCCTGGTGTCTTTCTGGCCGCAGGATTTCCCAGAATCCACGATTTTGAGACGATCCCAGAACGGTTCGTCCGCCAGACCCAAGACGGTTTCATTCCAGATGATTTCTGTGATGAGATCTGTCTTGTTCTGGATACAGGAGAATCGCTGGCTGTACTGGTTGGCTGTTCCCATCCTGGCATTCTCAATATGATCCAGTCCATTCACGCCCGGCTGTCCAAACCGGTATCGGCGGTATTTGGTGGTGTCCATCTTGTGGAGGCAGATGAGGAACGGATCCGTGCCACAGTAGCCGCACTCAAGGAGATGGGGCTTAAAACTCTGGGCCTTGGTCACTGTTCCGGTGAGCCGGCAGAACAGACGGTCTGCCAGACACCCGATGTCCTGGGATGCCATCTGGCTGCAGGCGACTGCATGTTCCTTGATTAAGCTATGCTCTTAGAAGATTTAGCCAAAGAACTGGTGGAGGTTACCTCTTCCCTGGTAGGGGGCCGCACCGTCAACATCATGAATACAGATGGTATCATAGTAGCTTCCACAGAAAAAACCCGTATCGGCACATTCCACCAGGGAGCATTGGAGGCTGTACGGTCCGGAAAGCTGGTCAGCATTCGTTCCGACCAGCTGAACCAGTATCCCGGAGCCAGGGAAGGCCTAAACATGCCGTTGCGTGTAGGCGGCTCCACCATCGGCGTGGTAGGGCTGCGGGGGGAACCTTCCGAGATCCAGTATCTTGCCAAGCTTTTAGAAGTGTATGCCGCCAAATACTATCAGCTGGAGGCTATTGCCCGCCCCAGGCTGGCAGAGAGTGAACTGCGCAGCCGGCTGTTGTGTTTTCTTCTGATGCCTGCCAGGGATTCCATTAGTCAGGCCCAATCGCTGATGGATTCCATGAAGTTGCGGCTGGAATTTCCTCTTACGGTGGCAGTCATCTCCTTTTTGGATGATGTCCATGTCATGGAGCAGGAGCATCTCATCGATTTTCTATCTGCCCATCACCTTCTTAAGACAGAGCAAGATGTGTGGGGCATGGTGAATGACCGGCTGATCCTCCTTGGAAAGGAAGGCGGTATCTCATGGCAACGGCTGAAAGAGACAGATTCTTTGGCATTTTTTGATCACTGCCGCTTAAGCATCAGCGATTCTTGTCTTAGTATCTGGGATATTCACAAGGGCTATGAACAGGCCTCTGCACTGGATCGGATGTCCCGGATGCCGTTTAACGATATGGGGCAATTGTCTACCCGGTGTGATTATTTGCTTTATACCACATCCACTTCCTGTGAAGAGTTTATGGAGGGATTGTACCATAAACTGACATCTGTCTTCCATGAGCCGGAGTTAACCGCCATCCTTGTCACTGCGCAAAGCTACTACGACTGCAGCCGCAGCGTATCCCAGGCTGCCAATGCATTATTTATCCATAAGAACACGCTTCAATACCGGATACGCCGGCTGTTGGAAATCCTGGAACTGAAAAAATGCACAGCTTTCCAACAGGAATATCTGATCCGGCTCCTTCTGGAGCACCACAAGCGAAAACAAAGCACTTGACGCTTTGTAATAAAAAGCAACAAAAAGGAGGTAACGTTATGCAAACATTTTTACTCTTCGCGCTGATCATTCTGTCCGTGGTTTTGATGGTCATCGCCATTTCCAAGCTGAAGCTTCACCCCTTTATCGTGATGACCGTGATCGCTATGCTGGTAGGTCTGATCTGGGGCATTCTCTACCCCGATTCCGGCCTTACGCCGGCAGTCACTATTGATACGGTAAAGAGCGGCTTCGGAAGTATCATGACAAGCATCGGTATTGTCATCCTGTGTGGTACCATCATCGGCACCATTCTGGAGAAGACCGGCGCTGCTTTAACCATGGCCAACACCATTCTTAAGTTAGTGGGCAAGAAAAACAGTGTTGTGGCTATGGGTGCCATGGGTTATGTTACCGGTATCCCTGTTTTCTGTGATTCCGGTTTCGTCGTTTTATCCCCCATCAGCCGTGCGCTGGCATCCCAGTCCAACATTTCTCTGGCGGTAATGGCCACTGCCCTGTCCGGCGGTCTGTATGCCACCCACTGCCTGGTTCCGCCTACCCCTGGCCCTATTGCAATGGCAGGAACCCTGGAGGCTGACTTAGGCCTGACCATTTTAATCGGCCTTGTTGTCTCCATTCCGGCTGTGATTGTAGCCATTCTCTATGCACTGAAGGTTTCCAGCAAAATCGATATCCCTGCCAACTCCGAATATACCTATGAGGAGTTACAGGCAAAATACGGCAAGCTGCCAGGCGCACTCCACAGCTTCTCCCCGATTTTGCTGCCGATCATCCTGATCGCTTTGGCCTCTGTAGCCAGCTTCCCAGGCAATCCCTTCGGTACAGGTTTCTTCTTTACCCTGATTACCTTTATTGGTAAGCCTGAAGTTGCCCTGATTCTGGGCGTGTTCCTGGCTACCAGCCTGATCCCGTCCAGCGAGAAAGAGAATACGCTGAAATGGGTTACCCAAGGTGTCACAGACTCTGCCGCAATCCTGGCTATCACCGGTGCAGG
>JAETTS010000352.1 GCA_021769025.1 Enterocloster bolteae | reverse complement strand
TTGGAGATCCGTCAAAACCATGAAAAAAGTAGCCCGATTAGGGCGGATTTTGAATGTTCTTAGAATTGCGGGAGCACGTAGTGCGGAGCAATTCGCGGTATCATTGGGGACAAAACACCTTTGACTCCAGCATCATATTATTACAAAAACAAGGCGCCTAGCCGCTGCTCTTTTTCAAATTCTGCTGCAGCTGTCACGCTTTCACAGTAATTGTAAAGAGACTGCCGGCCGCAGCGCCTTTTCCATGTTACGATCTGTTCCTCTTCATGCAACCTAATAGGTTACACAACCTGATGCTTTGCAATGTATACTGGGAATGTATCGGTTCCTCTTACTTCCTTATCAGCTGTAATGGTTACCCGCTTATCAGAAATCACATATTCCACAGATGCTCCGGCTTCTACAACGGTATCCTGCATGAGGACACAGTTCTTTACCTTAGCACCTTTGCCCACTTTCACTCCGCGGAATAAAATGCTGTTCTCCACCTCGCCCTCGATCACGCAGCCGTCAGAGGTCATTACATTCTTAGCTGTGGCTGCTCCGATATATCTGGTTGGATTATCATCTCGAATCTTGGTGTAGATAGGGTTCCCAGAGAATAAGGCATCCAGGTTCTCCTCCTCCAAAAGCCTCATATTCTCGTCAAAGTAACTCTTTACATCTGTAATCCTAGCCACATAACCATCATACTTAAAGCCCTGTACATTCAGCTTATCCAGCTGCGGCATCAGGATATCCCGCTCAAAATAGGTATATCCACGTACAAAAGCAGTATAAATCTGGTCAATCAAAAGTTCTCTGCTTGTAATGTAAATATTCATGGAGAAGTTCTGCTGTCCTTCCCACTTCGGATTGACATAGATCTCATTGACCCGGCCATCCTCAATGCCCAACGTATAATACAGATCCCCATTCATGTCCTTGCTCTCGATAAAGGATTTCGGAAGTTCTTCCCTGGAATACGCAATGGTTACATCCGCACCGCTGGCAATATGGGCATCAATCAGCGCGCCAAAATCAAAATTCACTGCAATGTTGGTATCTGCCATCACCACATATTTTTCCTTCTGTGATTTCAGAAAATCGATAATACTGGCCAATGCTTCCACACGGCCATTGTAAATCTTTACCGTCTTCTGCGCAAAAGGAGGAACAATATTCAGTCCGCCGTTTTTACGGGTTAAATCCCATTCACGCCCGGCACCCAGATGGTCCATCAAGGAATGATAATTCTTACGGACAACCAAGGATACGTTGTCAATTCCACTGTTTACCATGCTGGACAAGATAAAGTCTACCATACGGTAACGGCCTGCAAAAGGAATGGAAGCCATCAAACGCTCCGCCACCAGTTCAGGAACCAGAGAATCATAACTGTTTGGGAAAATGATTCCCAATGCATTTGCGTTAGAATTAGTCATTTACCTCACCACCCTCTTTTACATTATTGTATACCATAGCTTTGGGACCAATCTTAGCATTGTCGCCTACAAAAACGCCAGAGCCTACTGTGGCAACTCCCTTCTCGTTGTCTGTAGGCATTGCCCCTACCACTGCATTCTCACCGATCTCCACATCCTCAGCTATAATACAATGCTTCACAACTGCACCGGCCTTGATGGTGGTACCGCCCATAACGACTGCATCCTCCACAACCGCCCCCTTCTCTACCTTTACACCTGCGAAAAGAATGGAGTGCTTCACCTCTCCGGAGATACGGCAGCCGTCTGTGATCATGGAGTTCTCCACAACCGCATCTGCACCAATCCTGTGTCCGGTCATACCGCTGTTACGGCTGTATACTTTCCAGTTCTCATCAAACAAGTTGATGCCGCTGTGTTCTGGATCCAGAACCTCCATATTAGCTTCCCACAGGGAAGAAATTGTCCCAACATCCTTCCAGTATCCGCTGAAATGGTATGCATACATATTGCGGCCATCTCGTAACAAATTAGGAATAATGTTGTTTCCAAAGTCATTCTCTGAATTGGGATCTGCCTCATCCTCAACCAGATATTTCTTAAGAACATCCCAGTTAAAGATATAGATACCCATAGAAGCAAGATTGGACTTGGGCTCCTTCGGCTTCTCCTGGAACTCGGTGATCTTGTCATTCTCGTCCGCTACCATCAGGCCGAAACGAGAAGCTTCATCCCACGGAACCTCCATGACAGCCACACTGAACTCCGCATTCTTCTCCTTGTGGAACCGAAGGAAATCGCTGTAGTCCTGCTTGCAGATCTGGTCGCCGGAAAGGATGATGACATACTGTGGATTGTAGCGCTCAATAAAGGAAATATTCTGATAGATGGCATTGGCAGTACCTTTGTACCAGTCTGATCCGGAGGCCTGCTGATATGGAGGCAGCACATGCACTCCGCCGTAGAGACGGTCCAGATCCCAGGGCTGTCCATTTCCTATGTACTCATTCAGAACCAATGGCTGATACTGAGTAAGGATTCCTACCGTATCAATTCCTGAATTGACGCAGTTCGACAGAGGAAAATCGATAATACGATATTTTCCGCCAAAAGGAACTGCAGGTTTTGCCAGCTTCTGGGTCAACGCATAAAGGCGGGACCCCTGTCCACCGGCAAGAAGCATCGCAATCATTTCTTTTGCCATAATAACTCCCCCTGATTTTCTTTAATACTTGTTATAAAGTTTACCACAAATTTCCTAAAAACGGTAGCCTTTTTGCAGAAATTTATAAACTATTTATTTCTTTCCATAACCGTTTAGAGCCCCTTTTAGTCAATGACATTGCCCACGGAAAGATTACTTTTTTCCATCAACTATCCAGCCCCCTTAAGCAGTTACGCCGACGGCTCCTCCATCCGAACCTTCAGTTCCTCTTCCACCTCATTTTTTATCTCCTCCTGCCGAACCGGATCCATGTCTGGAAGATTCTCTTTGGCACCGATGCCGAACCGCCTTAAGAACTCTTCTGTCGTGGCAAACAAAGCCGGTCGCCCAGGCGCATCCAGCCGGCCGATCTCCTGTACCAGATTGTATTCAATCAGACGATTTACCGCATGGTCGGATTTTACACCCCGGATCTTCTCGATCTCCAGCTTTGTCACAGGCTGTTTGTATGCTATGATGGAGAGCGTCTCCAGCATCACCTCTGTCAGCAGATTCTTCTTCGGTGCCGCTGCCACCCGGATCAGGTTCTCGTAGAATTGTGCCCTGGTACACATCTGATAGCTGTTTTCCAGTTCTATGATCTGAATCCCCCGCTTCTCCTTTTCATACCGGGCCATCAGTTCTGTCACTACTTTCTTGGCAGTCTTCTCATTCTGGTCAATTGCAACCGCAAGCTGGCCAAGTTCTACCGATTGTCCCATGGTGAACAAAACCGCCTCTATGATCGCCTCCCAGTCTTCTTCCTGGTAAGTATTCTCTGTTTTTTCAGAGCTGTAGTCTTCCATAATCATCACATCTCTTGCATCGATACCGCCTAGTTCTCCT
>JAETTS010000351.1 GCA_021769025.1 Enterocloster bolteae | reverse complement strand
AAGGAGGGATTTGAACCCTCGCGCCGCTATTAACGACCTACTCCCTTTCCAGGGGAGCCCCTTCAGCCACTTGGGTACTTCTGCTTATACCAATGCCTAAATAAAAAATAATCTCTATTCTATTTTGCCATGTTTGTCCATGAAACGGAGAGAGTGGGATTCGAACCCACGCGCCCTTGCGGACAAACGGTTTTCAAGACCGCCTCGTTATGACCACTTCGATATCTCTCCAAAGTCGCTTTAATAGTTTACGCGGAAAGTCTCAGTTTGTCAAGAACTTTTTTATATTTTTGTATCAATTTTTGTCTAGATCATCTGCCCGCTTTTTCTGCCCCAGCCAACTAATCAACCGTTTTAAAAGCACTGCATGACAGCTTCATCATTCTAGCATTATTGTCTTTAATTGTCAATTCCTTTTTTCCATATTTGACAAAAATTTTTCTGCTATAGCCAGGTCTTCCGGAGTCGTCACTTTTATATTCTCATAACTGCCATAAACGAGTTTTACCTTCGTGGCAGTCATATGTTCCACCACCATGGCATCATCCGTAATTCCCTTTTGATATTCCTCCTTCTCAAACAGCCTCTTGTACGCATTCAATACCAAAGAATAAGAAAAGGCCTGTGGTGTCTGAATCATCCAAAGCCTGCTTCTGTCAGGAGTTGCTATGGCATAGCCCTCTTCATTGGATATCTTTATGGTATCCTTTACCGGCATGCCAATGACGCAAGCTTTGTTCTTTTTGGATTCCTCAATGGCTGTCTGAATCATGTCGATGGTGATGCAAGGCCTGGCCCCATCGTGAATCAGCACATAATCGCATGCTCCTGCTGCCTTCAGCCCTTCATAGACAGAATGATAGCGCTCTTTGCCCCCCGGGACGATGCTAACCACTTTCGAAAAGCCATATGGCTCTACAATCTCTCTCCTGCAGTATTCTTCCTCCCCCGCTCCGGTCACCAAGATGATCTCATCCACCCTGCTTTTCTGAAATGCCTGCAGAGAATAACATATGAGGGGGCTGCCGTTTAATAGCATGTACTGCTTCTGTATATTGCTTTCCATCCGTGTCCCCCGGCCTGCCGCAAGGACAATAGCCACAATCTTTTCTCGAATCATCTCTCCCCCAGCTTCAGATTGGGTACCGCATTCAAATCCCAACCGCTGCGAACCCCGTTAATATATTCATAATACCCTGCCGCGCCGATCATAGCTGCATTGTCCGTACAATAGATCAAAGAAGGATAGTAAAGGGCAAGTCCTTCTTTCTCACAACGGACTTTCATACCGTGGCGCAATGCTGAGTTGGATGCTACCCCACCTGCAATAGCCACTTTCTTATATCCCAGTTCCTTTGCTGCCTCCACCGTGTGGTCTACCAGCACATCCACCACCGCGCGCTGAAACGAAGCTGTCAGATCTGGCACATCAATCTCTTCTCCCATCATCCTGGCATGGTTTAAATGATTTAGCACTGCTGACTTTAATCCGCTGAAGCTGAAATCATAGGGTGCCCCTTCCACCTTCGCCCTGGGAAACAATATGGCATTGGGATTGCCTTCCTTAGCTGCCTTATCCACTTTAGGCCCACCTGGATATCCAAGGCCTACCGCTCTGGCCACTTTGTCAAAGGCTTCGCCTGCCGCATCATCCCTGGTTCTTCCCAAAATCTCATACTCGCCATAATCCTTTACCACTACAAGATGGGTATGGCCTCCTGAGACAATCAGGCAGATAAACGGCGGTTCCAGATCGGGATGTTCGATAAAGTTAGCGGATACATGGCCTTCTATATGATGAACACCTACTAACGGTTTCCCCGCGGCATAGGCGATGGCCTTGGCCTCCGCAACTCCCACCAGCAAAGCTCCAACCAGTCCAGGTCCGTAGGTCACCGCCACAGCGTTTATGGCTTCCATAGGCATAGACGCTTCTGTCAGTGCTGCCTGGATTACCTGGTTGATGTTTTCAATATGTTTTCTGGAAGCAATCTCCGGCACCACGCCGCCGTAGACGGTGTGAAGGGCGATCTGTGAAGAAATCACATTGGACAATACCTGTCTGCCATTCTTCACAACTGCCGCCGCTGTCTCGTCACATGAACTTTCTATGGCTAAAATATAAATATCCTCTTCCACCCTACGCTTTTTCATCGTCTTCCCTACTCTTCATCAAATTCCAGTTCTACGGTTCTTCCGTCTCTGGCCGCAATACTCCGGGGAAAGATTTCCCTTACCTTATCCATAAACTCTTCTGGCCTGGTCAGAGAAGGGCTGAAGTGGGTTAGCCACATCTCTTTGGGTTTTGCCTCCCTGGCCAGCCTAGCTGCCTCATAAAAGGTCATATGCTTATACTCTCTGGCTTTGGATTCTTTCCCGTCCTCTCCGTACATGCCTTCACAGATTAATAAATCTGCCTGTCTGGCATACTCTGCAATCACCGGAACCGGCCGGGTATCTGTGCAGTAGACCACCTTAAGGCCTCTTCTGGCTTCCCCCAGAACCATATCCGGAGAATACTGGATCCCGTCCAATAGGATATGCTCTCCCTTTTGCAGTCGGCTCCAGATCTTCATAGGCACGTTCTGGCTTTTGGCCCTCTCCACATCGAATCTTCCTGCTCTTGGAATCGAGATGCTGTAGCCATAGCACACAACTCCATGGTTCACCCGAAACCCATCAATCTGGTAGGGGCCTATCTTCAATTGTTCCCTTGGCTCAGACAATTCCAGATATCGGATCTCAAACGGCAACTCCGGTGCAATGATCCGAAGCGCCTCCACCACCCGCTTAAGTCCCTTTGGACCTATCAAAATCAACGGCTCTGTCCGTTCCGCATTCCCCATGGTCAGAAGAAGCCCTGGCAGTCCGCTGATGTGGTCTGCATGATAGTGGGTAAAACAAATTACATCAATGGGCTTGGGACTCCAGCCTTTTTCCTTCAGGGCAATCTGAGTCCCTTCCCCACAGTCAATCAACAAGCTGCTGCCGTCACAGCGGGCCATCATAGAGGTCAGCCAACGGTATGGCAGCGGCATCATGCCTCCCGTTCCCAGCAGGCAAATATCCAACATATGTTTTCTCCAATCTGCTTTTATTCATGATAATGCAACCTCTATCCTAGCAGATATTTTCCAAAATATCAAGATTCGGTCATTATATAAATTCCACAGTCTCTTCTACTTCAATGGGGACCCTTAAGGTCTGCGTCAGATTATCATAACATTCCTCGCAGAGATCCAGATGATGAACCTCTCCGTCTTTCTCTGAAAAATAGTCCCAGGTATGGTCGATCCTAAGTACCCCTTCCCGGACAATCCCGTTTTTTACCGCCATCTTCTTTCCGCAGGCATTGCAAATTACCGTTTCCAGTTCTCCATTACTTTTGTACTTCCTCATCTTACTCTCACCTTTCCATTTTTGTTTTCCAACAGTTTAGGTATCCTGACTGTTACGATACCCCTACATTATAAATG
>JAETTS010000350.1 GCA_021769025.1 Enterocloster bolteae | reverse complement strand
GTTTTATCTCCCAATACCACGTCTGATAATCCTCACTCCCCAAAGCACCTTCTGATCATGTCAATCACCTTTTCCTGCTCCCCACCGCTCATCTTAATATCACTTGGGAGGCATAAGCCTCTGGAGAACAGATCCCCTCCAACATCCACCGGCTTCCCATCCTCTCCCATAGCCCCGCCTGCTCTGTAAGCATTGGTTCTTCCTCTCCCATCCCCTTATCTGGTGACAAATCCGTTGCCCCGGTACACAGGCTGCATGTGCATCGGCTTCCACAACGGCCTGCCCTCCGCCCCGAAGGCATTCAGTACTTCCAGGATTTCGGTCGGACAGCTTTTCCCGGTCTCTCTTACATACAGCCCTTCCCTCTCTCCTCTTACCTGCCTGCACATTGCCTCCGGTTCGATTATCATACAGCTTAGCCAAAAATTGGGCCGGCTGTTTTCCTGATCAAAAGGATTCATATTTACAGGCAATCCCCGCAGTCCTTCCCGATACCGCTCATAGATTGCCTTCTTCTTCTCAATATGTTCCTCCAGATGCCCTATCTGCCCTCTCACCACTCCGGCGATCACATTGCTCATCCGATAGTTGTACCCAAGTTCCTCATGTTGGTACCATGGGGCTGCCTCCCTGGACTGGGTGGACCACTTGCAGACTTTGTCGTTATCTTCTTTCCTGTCAGTCAAAATCATCCCTCCGGAACTTCCGGTGATGATCTTGTTGCCATTAAAACTAATGACCCCGCAGTCTCCAAAGCATCCTGTCTGCGCCCCCTTATATGATGCCCCCAACGATTCCGCCCCATCTTCAATGAGAAACGCCCCGTGGGCATCGCATATAGCTCTGATCTCATCGATCCTTGCAGGTGTGCCATAGAGATGGGCTAAAACCACCAACCTCACATCAGGATATCGGCGAAATGCCATCTGAAGCGCTTCCGGTGACATGTTCCATGTCTCATACTCTGTATCGATGAACACCGGCTCCCCGCCCTCATACACAACCGGATTCACTGTGGCGGCAAAGGTCATATCCGAACAGAACACCCGCATCCCCTTCAAGGCTCCTCCTATTCTCATGCCAAGAGGCGTGGTGATGCCGCTGCTGCTTCCATACAATCGGCCTGCTGCCAGCTTCACCGCCATATGCAATGCCGCTGTCCCACTGCTTAAGCCTACGGCATACCTTACGCCCTCCTTCTCCGCCACCAGCCTCTCCAGTTCATTGATATTCTCCCCAACGGTTGTCACCAAGCCAGAATCAAAGGCTTCCTTTATATATTTCAACTCTTCTCCGTGCATCGTAGGCGATGCCAGAGGAACCCTTGTTTCCAATGGTGTTATATCCTTAAAACGTGAATCCGTTTTAAAATCGTACATGCTTTTTATCCCTTCATTGTTCCTTTGTTTCTTCATCCTGTTTTACATATTGGTTTTCAGCCCTTAACCTTTATGTCGTCTGTACATCTGGATTGGATCCTGTCAAGTGCCCCGGCACGCCGGCCTGCCAGCTTAACACTTAGAGCAGGCTTCGCCACCCCAGCGCAATTTGCATGCCCTGGCTGGTCAAAGCCTATGTCCGCCATTTCCTGCACAGCGCGCGAAGCGTCTTTTACAGTTCATGGCTTTTGTTTCGATCGTTCATTTTCAAAAACCTCTCTATTGCCTCTTTACAATCCCAAGCCCCACCGTGACTTCCACATTTCTTCCCATTAACGGCACTTCCAGTACCACCAGCCGTTTATGTCGCAGCACCTTCTTGACGGTTCCCCTGTAGTCTTTCAAAGCACCGGACATAACTACCAGACTTTCCCCTTCCATATATCCTTCCGAGTATCTCACAATGTGGTCTTTTCCGCCTAACTCCCGAAGATATTCTTCCTCTTCCCTGTAGATCGGTGTCATCTCCTCCCCAGTGCGC
Organism: Enterocloster bolteae; assembly: GCA_021769025.1. The sequence continues at coordinate 1,565 of JAETTS010000350.1, read as the reverse complement.
AGCACTTTGGCCATACCGTCTATCCGCTTCAGGCGCATATGGAAATCCTCAATGTCTTCTGTCTCCACAAACACATAGCCCGGAAATAAACGGCTGGTGATTCTTGTCCACTTCTCCTGAATCTTGGTCATCCGCTCCGCCATCATAACGAATACATCCTCGCCTGGCTCCTTAACCGTCTTTTGGCACTGCCCGCAGATTTCCCCCTCCAGTCCTGTTAAAACCTGGATTACGTACCACACCCTCTTCTGTCATCCCTTTCAATATCAATTCCCAGATACAGAATCCTCTTCTTCCCCATAACCTTTGCTTCAATTTCTGCAATCCGCTTATGAAGATTGACTCTTCTCACCCGGTCTTCCATGTGCGTAAGAGGTCCGGATAAGTAGTGAATCGTTCCATCTGCCCCAATCCTCACCCTGGAAATGTCAATTCTACCGTTTCGATCTGCAATCTGCTCCATTAGATCCGATTCGTGTTCTTCCAGCGTAGACACGCAGTCCTCATCGCTAAACAAAAGTCTGGGCTTCGGCACTTTCTTAAGCTCCCTGTACACCATATCTGGCTGATCCGTGTCAATAAACACATACCCGGGAAATAAATCCTCATATACGGTCCGCCACTGCCCCTCATACTTCTTCCTTCTGCCCCTGATCAGGTGGAAACACCGTGCATTCAGACTTTCTGGAAGCAGACCAGCGACCAAATTTTCTGTATGCCCCTCACTTCCCTCCCTTACATGTACAACACACCACATCTTGTATTCACTCCAATCTAAGGCGCTCTCTGTTGTTATCTACACTTCTTACACAGCATGTGCTCTGTCTGTAAAACCAGCTTTTTCTCTGTAACTTTGCATCCTCCAGAACAGGTTTTTCAGCCTGTCCGTGGGGAAAAAACCATAGGTTTTTCCCCGAAAAACTATTGCAAATTTTTTCGTGGTGTGCTATCCTATAGTCGTTAAATTGGAACAAAAAAAGAGCAAATTAAAGTAATTTGCCCGTATTTGTAACACATTTATAAGTTTTTTGAGATAAATTCTGTAAATTTTATCTGATATCCAGATGATCCGAGTGTGGGGAAAAACCTATGGGTTTTTCCCCACTATCGTCTATTTTTCCTAATTCTTCTATGAAATGGCAGGAATTCTCTTTACAAACAGAAAGTGAAGAGTTAAAATCAAATCAGAACATATGTTTTGAAATCAGATGGAGTTGATTCTATGTCAAATATGATAACTGAACTTAATGGATTTATTGGCACTGCCATAACCTATTTGAATTTATATTTTAAAAAGAGCATAGGAAAACAAGAAATTGAATTAGAGGATGTTTATCCATATATACATATAGAATCTTCTATAGAAGTTACGGCATTTACAGAAAAAAGTATGTCTGATTACTTAGGTGTACTATATGAGTCACAGGTTCCGAATAAGATAAAGAAAGATTTAGGACAGTTCTATACAAGAGAAGATGCTGTCATCGAAATGATAGTTGATTCAATTGATGTACTTTCTGGTAAAATTTTAGAACCATCCTGTGGTTCTGGTCTTTTTCTTGTAA
>JAETTS010000349.1 GCA_021769025.1 Enterocloster bolteae | reverse complement strand
TTTTTTACTATCTATTCCTGAAACACTCCATCCACCCAATTGCCGTATTGTACAGTTCCATCGGTATCATAAAAGGTGCCGGTTCCGTTGTAGAGATTATTTTCCCATTCTCCCTCATAACGGGAGCCGTTTAAGTAGTACATGATGCCATCGCCGGATTTTTTGTTATCCTGATATTCGCCGACGTAGCAATTTCCATCGGAGGAACTAAGGACACCCCTTCCAGTCCGTGCTCCTTTTTGCCAATCTCCATAATAAACAGAGTTTGTAAAATAGCAAGTCCCTTTCCCATGGGGAAGCCCATCTTTGTATTCGCCTACATTGAGGGTGCCGTTATCGTGAAAATATCCTTCACAATTGCCATTGCGCACCCCATCCAGCCATTCACCCCGGTACCAGCTTTTGGCTTCGCCGTCATCGCTATAAAAGTAAACGCCGTTTCCGTTCCGTTTTCCTGATACGAACTCACCGACATAGTAATCGCCATCACTATAATAGTACGTTCCATTGCCGTTGGGTGTTCCGTCTTTAAACTCACCAATATATAGTTCGTTGCTACTGTTTATTCGAATTCCTTCTCCGATCAGAACTCCATTTTCTTGCTTGCCGGTATACGTATTTCCATCGTCATCTTTCCAGGTCGTAGCGCCTGGCTGGTTCAGGATTCCATTCATCTCACCGGTGGCTTCAACCAGTTCACCATCTTGAAAAATTCCTATTTTGCATGTCCCGTCTTTGTAATACATAACTCCGTCCTGTGAATCTTCCAACCATTCTCCCTGGAAGTACCAACGCCCTTTTTCATCGTTGGGAGCATACCAAAGAGTTCCTTCACCAAAATATTTATTGTCTTTCCATTCCCCCTCATAGCGGTAACCAGAAGAATCGTAATAGGTTCCATGACCATGCCGGTCTGCTCCTAAAAATTCTCCCTGATACCAACTGTTATTGCTGTTAAAGTAGTAAATTCCGTTCCCCATTCGCTTGCCATCTTCCCATCCTCCATAATACCAAGCACCGCTTTCAAAATAGATTGTCCCAGTGCCGTGTGCCACACCGTCTTTAAATTCTCCTAAATAAACGCTCTTGTCTTTGTAGGTAACATGTCCATATCCGTCTATTTTTTTATCCTTCTTTTTTCCTGTATAGAAAACGCCATTCTCATCCGCCCAGATGTCTGCTTCCCATATCATATTTGTGACAAAGACATCGTCCAGCCAAACCTGTGCTTCGGAGGAACCATCGCTGCCGATGAAGAGCCCTTTTCCGCTTCGAACACCCTTTTCCCATTTGCCCTCGTAACGATCGTTGTTGTCCCAATAAAAGGTGCCATCCCCGTCCATGGTTCCTGCTTTAAAGTTTCCTTCATATCTTCCGCCGGACGGAAACCATCTGGTTCCATAGCCTTCGCACAGGCCGGCTTTGAACTCTCCTTCATAGGTCTCGCCGTTGGTATAAAATGCTTGTCCCCATCCTTCGATTTTCCCATTTACCTGGTTTCCTATGAATTCGTTTCCGTTGTCGTCTTTCCAACGTTCAGCCTCCGACTCAGATTCGGATTCTGTGGTTGGCTGGGTTTCTAGTTCTTCGGAGGGTGTGTATGCAGCAGTGCTTATGTTATGATCAGACGGATCCGGGGGTTGGGGAGAGGTGAATAGCAAACGCGCCGCAAAAAACACCAGTAATGCTACCACAGCAGTACGAACATATTCTTTTGCAGTCAAGTCTTTGAATGAAATTATTTTTGACAAAGAAGACAGGGATGTACGCCTGGATCCGGAAGTACCGGTTTCTTCTTCTGTGGAAGAGGGCGCTTTTTTGCGTTCGAAGAGAACATTGCTAATCCCTGTTGCGGCTACAGAGGTAAAGATTGGCATAATCCATTCCCTTACCAGAGCATTGTTTAAAAACCTAAAGATGATATCCATACCATTTCCCTCCCTTATTTTTCCATTATATACCAAAATATGACAAAAAGAAAGTGGGGCGCGTCGTATCTTACCGCATTTTAATTGACAAACCGTTCGTCAGGACATATACTTGTAAAACCTGTTGAACGATCAAGTATTTCAGATAACATAAAGTCCGGAGAGAGGAGGAAATAGGATGCAAAAAACAGAGTATGACAGAAAGGAAGACCATATGGATAACGCAGCCAACGCAGCCAACGCAGCCAACGCAGCCAACGCAGCCAACGCAGCCAGCATAGCCAACACAGCCCCAACAGCCAAGCCAGCCAATCAAAACGCCACCAGGTTGTCTCTCATCTGGAAATTTCTGGAGGGGAGCACAGGATTTTTTATTATCAGCATCCTGGCTACCCTGATGATGAACGTGTTGGATATGATTTCCCCTCAGATCATACGGACAGCCATTGACAGCGTGATCGGGGATAAGGAGCTGGCGCTGCCAGACGTTTTTATAGCGTTTGTGGGGCGGATGGGAGGCGTGGAGTATTTAAGAAGCCATCTGTGGATGGTGGGTGCTGCCATTGTCCTTCTGGCGGCAGGCAGTGCCGGGTTCCGTTATGTCTCTATGGTTTTTAACAGCAAAGGGGCAGAGCATTTTGCCAAGACCATGAGGGATAAGCTGTTTTCCCATATACAGAAACTACCATTTTCCTGGCATATGAAGAACCAGACTGGGGACATCATACAGAGGTGTACTTCGGATGTGGATACCATTAAGAATTTTATCTCGGAGCAGCTGACTGCTGTGTTCCGGATTGTTATGATGATCACCTTGTCCCTTGTGTTCATGTTTTCCATGAATGGGAAACTGGCTCTGGTGGCACTTGTGTCCATCCCCATTATTCTCGGATACTCCTGGGGGTTTCATGCCAGAATACGGGATCGGTTTACCCAGTGTGATGAGAATGAGGGAGTTCTCTCCATCATCGCCCAGGAGAATTTAACCGGTATCCGGGTGGTACGGGCATTCGGACGGGAGAATTTTGAGAAGGAGCGTTTTGAGAAGCAGAACAACATCTACACCAACGCATGGATGAAGCTGTGCGTGGTTCTGTCGCTGTTCTGGGGAACCGGGGATCTGGTATCCGGGCTGCAGATCATGCTGGTGGTGGTACTGGGAACCTGTTTCTGTGTTCAGGGGGAGATGACGGCGGGAGAGTTTATTGCCTTTGTCTCCTACAATACCATGCTGGTGTGGCCAGTACGTTCCCTGGGCCGAACCATCTCGGAGATGAGCAAGGCCGGGGTTTCAGCAGAGCGTATCCGCTATATCATGAATTCGCCAAAACAAGAGGATCGGCCAGGGGCCGTGATGCCGGATTTGAGAGGGGATATTGTGTTTGACCAGGTATCCTTTGGATACGGAACAGAACAGGTGCTTTCAGATGTCAGCTTTCAAATTCCAAAAGGGACTACGTTTGGGATTTTGGGAAGCACAGGATCGGGAAAATCCACCCTTATGCATCTGTTAAACCGGCTGTATGATCTGCCGGAAGGGCAGGGAAAGATCACCATCGGCGGGGTGGATATCCGGGACAT
>JAETTS010000348.1 GCA_021769025.1 Enterocloster bolteae | reverse complement strand
ACCAGTCAGAGGTAAATGCGTTCTTTGACAAGTCCATCCAGGAACTGGAGCAGTTCTTTGCTCCTCACAAAGCCGGTGCCAGGGCGGCAGGGATCACCATCAACCAGATGCATATGCCTTACCCAAACTATGTGCCCAAAGCCAGCAAAGAGCTGAACGATTATCTCAGAGACGTGGTTGCGCCCAAGAGCATGAGTGTGTGCGCGTTTTTTCAGTGTCCTTATATTGTGATCCATGGTTTCAAGCTGGCATACTTTTTGGGCTCCGAGGAAGAAGAGTGGAGACGCACAGAACAGTTTCTGGATTGCCTGGCCCCCATGGCAAAGGAGATGGGAATCACCATGTGCATTGAGAATCTCTACGACAGCCTGGGAGGCCACCTGGTAGAAGGCCCATGCTGCAATCCGTTGAAAGCCGTAGAACGGATAGACCGGATGAACGAAAAATATCATGGGCAGGTACTGGGCTTTTGCTTTGACACGGGACACGGAAATCTTGTGGGAATCGATTTTGAGAATTTCATCACAACCCTGGATTACCGCCTGAAGGTTCTTCATATCCATGACAACGACGGGATATCCGATCTCCACCAGATTCCCTTCACCTTTACAAAGACCCGGGAGAATCTGCCCTCAACTGACTGGAAGGGATTCCTAAACGGATTAAGAACCATAAAATTTAACGGCACTCTAAGTTTTGAGACGGCTCCGGTACTCAGTTCCTTTCCGCAGGAGATGAAACCAGAGGTGCTGGCACTGATCGCAAAGATTGGACAGTATTTTTCTAACGCCTGTGTAAATGATTGAGAGGAGAACCAGCTTCAAGGCTACAAATATATAGCGGACGATACAGAGATAATTCAGACCAAATTTACCCCGAAAGGAGGCCTCACCCCAAATTGGAAATCCAAGTCAACGTAAAACACATGACCAAGCGCCGTAAAGCGGTACTTCCCAAAACCTACTCCATACCCAGGACTCCATCTACAGTCCGCGACTTAATCCTGGCGGTAACCGATGCCGGAGTAGCGGAGTACAATGCCAACATGGCCAACACGGATCTTTTAACCTGCCTTACAAAAGAAGAGATTGATGACCAGGCCCAGGCAGGCAAAGTATCTTTTGGAGTCAACTACGGCGAAAAACAGGCAGATCCCCAAAAAGCTAGGGACAATGCCATTCAGTGCTTTCAGGACGGTATCTACCGCATCTTCATGGATGAGAAAGCCCTGGAACATCTGGATGAATCCATCAAGGTAACAGAAAAGACTGTTTTCACTTTTGTCAGACTGACAATGCTTACAGGAAGGATGTGGTAATATGGCAGATTTTGATGCAAATACGCGGGCTGCCATCAACAGAAAAAGGCAGGAAGAGCGTGAAAAAAAGATTGGGAAACTGGACAGGGCAGACCAGCAGCTGGCCCGAGAACTGATGGGAATGAACCCAAACAGAGCCGGGCTGATAACCAGCGAGGTGGGCCGGTTTTACGGCGACCCCTCCTTAACTCCGTCCAAATGGTTTCAAAGCCACACGTTGATGCAGGCCTTTGTCCCAAGGGAATATGAAGCTTCCTTTCTCCATATCATAGACAAATTAAACCAGTTCCCCTTTTCCTACGGATGGAACCGCCGGACTGTGCGGACCGCACAGTATGGCCCCAGCGCCAGGGAAGCATTTTCCCTTCTGACTGCCTATGAGAACCTGGGATACTGTGGTATTCCGGTGGAGGATTACCTCTACAACCGGTTGGACCAGGAAAAACTGGATTACATAAAACATAATTGGCGTTTCAACCAGAATTTCAACCTGATCTATGCTGCGGAGATTGACCGGGGGAATGAGAAGGTGATCGCTGCCCTAAAGGATCTGATTCTAAGTGAAAACAACACGGCCTATTTAGACCGGGAAATGATTCTTGGCATCCTGCGCAGTGACAGGGAAGAGCTGCATACACTGCTGGGCGATCTTCTGCTGGCTGCCAGGCTTCAGGAAGGACTGCGCCAGACCATCTGCGAGACCATGGACCACGGCACCAAGGCAGCATTTTTAAGGCTTTTAAAGGTCATAGAGGATCATGATCTGATTCGCTATTCCTCTGTGAGGCGGGCGGTGGCAACCTGGATTGGGATTTTTGATGAGAACAACGTAGACCGGATTACAGGGAAGCTGTTAAAGCTTATGGGCCGCTGCCTGGAGGAGCCTGAATTCTGCCAGGAGCAGCTAAAAACCAATGATTCTGTGGCCATCAGCGTAGCCTTATGGGCCATTGGCTTTGATGAGGCGGATCGGGCAGTGGAAGCTATGACAGAGCTGATTGACAATGGCACGAAGAACCAGAAACTGACGGCTTCTTATTATAATCAGAATCTGTTTGATGAGAAGCTTCGGCTTCGCACAGCAAAAAAGGTGATCCTGGAGTGTTGGGAAGATCTGGAATTGGTAGCTGCTTATCTTCCCGCATTCTCAACTCCCCTCTACAGCTGGATCCGGGGCCTGTTCCAAAAGGATTCCAGCACACCATCCAGCCGGGAGGAACGGCCGAGGAAGCCAGCAGTGACAGATTATTATAAAAGCAGGGAGGAAGCCCAGGAACTATATGAGAAATTCCACTACATATACGGGAAGCTTCCTAAAAAGGGACTGGTTTACGATCCGTGCATTTTCCCATGGTACCGTGTGGAGATGACACCGGCTCAGATTATCAGCCAGTTAGCATTTTTAGCGTATGTTCTGGAAGATGAGGGGAAGAAGACAGAGGCGGCGGCTCTTTTAGGGGAGATGACCGGAACATACGGAAGGTCGGATCTGATCGCCCTGCTTCTCCATCGCCCTGCCAATCGAGAGCAGAAGGAGACACTGATCGGATACATGGGGCTTGCGGAGGAATATGCTTCAGCGAAAGCCATTTCTCTGGTGAAGGCCCTTCCCCTGGAAAGCCAGGACTACCGCCTGATGGAGGATATGCTGCGTTTTAAGAGAAGTGGCTTAAGGAAAGAACTTCTGCGTTTCCTCATGGGGCAGGAGGATACGGATATGGCTGCCTGCTTAAAGCGCCTTCTGGAGGATAAAAGGGAGGAGAAACGCAGCGCGGGGCTGGATCTTCTTCTCCGCCTGTCAAAGGAGGAGGGAAAGGAGGCCTTCTACGAATCGGTGAAGCCTATGGCCTCCCTGCTCCAGGCTCCTACGGATAAAGAGAAGATTCTCTTGAAGGAGATTCTGGGGGAGGAGACGCCTTCCGGGGCGGAAGAAAAAGGATTTGGCCTGTATGACCCGGATGCGGCGGAGGAGCTTCGTCCTATTGCAACGGATCCAGATGTGCTAAAGAAATGTATCCCTGTTTCGGAGAGGGAGATCATTGGCATCATTAAGAAGCTGGATGAATGGATCAGGGAACACAAGGACTATGAGTATGACAGCAAGTTCGGACAGAAGGAGGTGATCGGCAATTCCTTTTCTCTGAAAAAGGATGCCAAGCCTACAGGAAATAACGGCTATCTTCTGGACAGCTATCC
>JAETTS010000347.1 GCA_021769025.1 Enterocloster bolteae | reverse complement strand
GATCTTCCAGAGGATGGCACTTTGATTATCTCCAAAAAGATTATGCCTTCCCGAAGCGTCAGCAAGGTAAATGATGAGACAGTGACAGCCGGGCGGCTGAAAGAGATCACCAGCCTTTTAATGGATATCCATGGTCAGCATGAGCATCAGTCTCTGCTGTATAAGTCAAAGCATCTTCAGATTCTGGATAGTTATGTCAAATCCCAAAGCATGCAGTTAAAAGAGACGGTTTCCCATACATATCACAGGTACCAGGAACTTCTGGAAAAATTGGAGGAGATGAACCTGGACAAAGAGAGCCGGATACGGGAAGCAGATTTTCTGCGCTATGAGATCCAGGAGTTGGAGAATGGGGATTTAAAGGAAGGAGAGGAGGAGGAATTGGCGGTTCAGTATCGCCGTCTGGTTAATGCGCAGAAGATCATGGAAAGCCTGTCTATGGCGTATCAGGCCATAGACGGGGAGCAGATCGGCCTGGCCCTCAAAAGCGTGACACAGGCATCAGAGTACGATGAGTCCCTGTCTGGAATCCGGGATCAGCTGTTTGACGCGGAGGCGATTCTGAGTGATGTATCCCACGATATCACCGGATATATGGATGAATTTTCGTTTGATGAGGAGACATTTAAAAAGATCGAACAGCGTTTGGATGTGATTCACAATCTGCAGGCAAAGTATGGCGGCACCATCGAAGAGATCCGAGAGCAGCTGGATAAGAAACGGGCCCGACTGGATGAACTTGACAATTTTGACCTGGTTAAGCAGAATGTGGAAAAAGAGTTTCAGACTGTGGGGAATACATTGGAGACATTGTGCCAACAATTATCTGATGTAAGGAAAAAGGCGGCCAGGATTTTGACAAAAAAGATCCGCCAGGGCCTGGAGGATCTGAATTTTATAGATGTTCAGTTTGAGATGGAATTTACCAGGCTGAAACAGTATACAGCTAATGGTTTTGACGAGGCGGAATTTGTGATCTCCACCAATCCGGGACTTCCTATGCGTCCTTTGAAGGATGTGGCTTCCGGCGGAGAATTGTCCAGGATCATGCTGGCCATCAAGGCAGTGCTTGCGGATACGGATGATATTCCTTCCCTGATTTTTGATGAGATTGACACAGGAATCAGTGGGCGGACCGCCCAGATGGTCTCGGAGAAGATGGCTTACATAGCCAGAAACCATCAGGTTATCTGCATTACCCACCTTCCCCAGATTGCAGCTATGGCGGATGCCCATTTTGAGATCGCCAAAGCGGCAGCAGGAGGAAATACCACCACCACCATCCGGCAGTTAAACCATGAAGAGATGGTGACGGAACTGGCCAGGCTTTTAGGCGGGGCCAGGATCACAGATGCAGTGTTGGACAATGCCAGAGAGATGAAGGAACTGGCGCAGCAGAAGAAGGCGGAGTGGTAACGGTTCCTATGGCTTCTGAACAGCCACTTCCAATGCTACAGACAGCGGTAAACCAAAATAGCTATGGCCACTCCGATGATGCTGGCCATAGTTATTTTTATGGAAAGGCCAAAGGTGATGACTAAGATCCCCAGATTCAGGATCAGGGGATTGTCAAGGCCGAAGGACTGGCCGAAATTTAACCAGGACAGCCAGGGAATACCGGCGGCCATATTGCCGAAGAAACCGCCTAACACGATGCCTGTCAACAGAAGCAATAATAAGACCCAGAAATTTTTGTTTCTCATATGATGTAGTATCCTTTATATTGATTGATGTAATGTATGTTAAATGCAACACAATAACAATTTTAGTTTAGCATAACAAGAAAAAGTTAACAACTAAAAAATAACAGAGTGTTTTTAAATATCATGGCACATACTATAGCTATACGGCGAGATATGGAAATGTCAAAGGATCAGGAGGTGTGTGTCATGATAAAAAGACGCGGATACCGAAAAGGGCTAATGTGGGTCTTTTGGATCGGTGTTTTGTTTACAATAGGGTTTACTTACTACTATATGGAACGAGTGATACCGGACAGACTGAGTATTGTGCTGAATCAGGAGGAAACATTACATTTCTCTCTGCCTGTCCGTGTCACCCTTCAGAGTGACAGCGAGGAAGTGGTGCTGGGCAATGGATCCGACATTCCGGCGGATCAGATTACCATCTCCCAGAATCAGGCTTTCAGCTTATATGGAAAGACCCAGGGAAGCTATCAGATCGGCTTGGATCTGTTCGGTATCTTCCGGCTGAAAGAGATTCAGGTGGATGTGGTAGATACCACCTATGCCATTCCCTGCGGCGCTCCTGTTGGTATTTACTTAAAATCAGACGGCGTTATGGTAATCGGTACCGGTGAGTTGGTGGGACAGGACGGAATGCCTGTGGAGCCCGCAGCAGGAATACTAAAATCCGGCGATTATATTGAAACCATCAATGGGCAGCCGTTGGAAACAAAAGAGGAATTGGCTCAGGCGGTGGGGGCCTTGGACGGCCAGGAGGCGGTTCTCACCATCCGAAGAGGCGATAGCCAGATGGAGGTGGCGATTCAGCCTACGGTTACTCAGGATGGGGAAAGCAAGCTTGGTGTGTGGGTTCGCAGCGACACCCAGGGAATCGGTACCATGACCTATCTGGATCTAAACGGAAAATTCGGGGCCCTGGGGCATGGGATCAGCGACAGCGATACGGGTGAGATTGTGGAGATCTCGGAAGGCAATTTGTACGATACGGAGATTGTAGGAATCGAACGGGGAAGCACCGGGAATCCTGGGGTCATGTCAGGCGTGATCTACTATGGTCCCGGCTCCCAGCTGGGAGAGATCAGTTCCAACACGGGAGAGGGGATTTTCGGTTCTGTCAATGAGCGCTTTATCAAAAATACCACCGCACAGCCAATGCAGATTGGCTTTCGCCAGGAAGTAGAAAAAGGAAAAGCTTATTTAAGAAGCGGAGTATCCGGAGAGATTAAGGATTATGAGATCGAGATATTGAAGGTAGACTACTCTACATCCCACACGAACAAAAGCCTGGTCATCCAGGTCACCGACCCGGAACTGTTGAATCTGACCGGAGGAATCGTCCAGGGAATGAGCGGAAGCCCGATTATACAGAACGACAAGCTGGTCGGAGCCGTCACCCATGTTTTCGTACAGGACAGTACGAGAGGGTATGGAATATTTATTGAAAACATGCTCCAGCATTGAGCCGGGCAGGGCAGAAGCAACAAAAAGGCGACGCAAGCTTGCTTGCACGAGCCTTTTTGTTGTTTCTGCCCTATGGGGCGAAAGCCCCACAACCGATGGTGCCCGCAGGGTGCCAGCGGTTGCCCCCCGGCGGAGTAGAAAGCAGTTCTACCTGTTCCTCTTTTTACCAGTCTAGAGAAGTTGGGACAGCAGGTCTTCGAAACTTTTCATTCTTATTATGAGAAGTAGCTTTCATGGAATTTTAGAGGGGCATTTTGAAGGGTAATTCTTAGTTGTGCAGACATAAACGATATGATATCATTGTGTATATTATGTTTAACTATACTGTAACGAAATAATTTCATACCGGAAAA
>JAETTS010000346.1 GCA_021769025.1 Enterocloster bolteae | reverse complement strand
AATGAAATTGGTGGCATCAGCCGGTCCACCCTGGGTAATGATAAACGCCTGGGTAAACACCATGAAGCCCGTAATGGTCTGCATCACCAGATTATACAAAATCACCGGTGACAGACAGGGGAGCGTAATCTTGATAAACCGCTGGAATGCGTTGGCACCGTCAATCTCAGCCGCCTCATAGTATGTGGCAGGAATCTCTTTTAATCCTGCTGCAAAGATAATCATGGAGGAGCCGAACTGCCATACGGTCAGCAACGCCAAAGGAAACATAACCAGGGACTTATCTCCCATCCAATTTAACCGATCAAGACCTATCGCTGTGATGATGCTGTTAATCATGCCCTTGCGCGCAAACATCTGCTTCCACACAAGCGCTACCGCCACAGAGCCACCTACCAGAGAAGGCAGATAATAGACAGCCCGGTAAAGGCTGGCAACTTTTGTTTCCCTTGTCAGGAAATAGGCCACCAGCAAGGCAAAAATCAGCTTAGCCGGAACAGCCAACACCACATAGATCAAGGTTCTCCACACAGAGTACCAGAACTTACTGTCTCCCACAAACATCCGCACATAGTTGGCAAGTCCAATAAAATCCGAATTTACAAAATTATAGTTTGTCAGAGAATAATATAGTGACAACAGCATAGGAAACAGTGTCAGGCCGCAGAATCCTATGATAAACGGGGCTGCGAATACATATCCAACCGCATTATCCGTACACATGATTTGCTTGAATGTCCGTTTCTCCTTCACTGCCGAATTCGTCTGATTGCTCATCCTTTTATCTCCTTTTTGCAAAAACGGCCTGCTGAAAGCAGCAGGCCGTTGGTCTTATCTTCCAAACGACAGCTAAAAACTATCTAGAGAACGCGTCGGTTGCAAAATCAAACACATTCTGCGCAGCTTCCTCTGCAGTGATCTCGCCAGCATTTACCCTATCAAGCTGGCTCTTGAATTCGTCTCTGATCGCAGCCTGCTGAGACGGCTCGTTGATAAATACATTCTTGGAATCTTCCCAATTACCAACCATATCTATGTAATCATAAATTCCTTTTTCCACATCTGTCAATGAAGGCTCCATAGCCTCACGTACCGCACTGGTAATCGGAACTCCTCTCTCACCCAGAAGAATGTTGTTGGCCTCAATGCTGTTGATGAAATAGTTGATGAATGCCGCACAAACCTCCGGATACTTGGTCTGATTGTAGATAGCAAGACCCTGAGAAGACTTCACTGCATAACCGGAAGGCCCGTCTGCCGTCTTTCTTGGAAGAGGCGCAATCTCCAGACGGCCTACCCCGTTCTCCTCTGCTGCCTTAGCCATAGCCACAACCTGATTGGAAAGCACCCATGTAAGGCCGGCTTCGCCTGTAGCCACAAAGTTCTGCTCCGGAGCAACGCCCATCTCATTCAATACGCCACGATCTGGATAAGCGCCGCTGGCAGTCATTCTCTGAAGCATCTCAATATATGGAACCATATAGCTTGGATTTTCAATCATCAGGCCGCTGTTATCCGCCTTGAAGAAGTTCAGTCCATCCTCATACTGAGGAACACCTACTGTACATGCACCATAAAATTCTTCCAGGAAGGAAGATCCGTACTCACCTGTCACTTCCTTAAGCTTCTCGGAATAAGCTTCGTAATCTTCCCAGGTCCACCCTTCCTTCGGCGGCTCCAACCCTGCCTGCTCAAGCAGATCTGCATTGTAGACTATGCAGTGGGCGTTGGTTCCCAGCGAAATTTCCATCTGCATACCCAGATCATACGTTGTTGCCAAGAAAGCATCGCTGATGTAATCAGTGTTGATGGTTCCATCCTCAATGTATGGTGTCAAATCGGTAATAACTGCATTGAATTCCGCCCAGTTGTTGCCCAGCTGGAATACATCCCACACATCCTGTGCACCAATCAGAGTTGGAAGCTTCTGAAAATATCCGTCAAAGTCGGAAGGCTCCATCTCTATTGTAACATTGGGATACTTCTCCATAAACTTCTTAACGACAGCTTCTGTTCTCTCGTGTCTGGTCTGGCCGCCCCACCACGCGAAACGGATGGTGCATGGCTCTCCGCCATTTAACTCTTCCGGAAACTCCACAACTTCCACGCTGGAGCCTTCAGCCCCCCCATTTTCCTCAGGAGCTTCCGTCTCCTCTGCATCCTTCTTCTCTTCCGCCTTGGTCTCCTCAGCTGCCTTGGTGGTCTCTGCCGCGCCTGCAGCCGTAGTCTCTGTCTTCTCTCCGCCACCACATGCAGTCAGAGATAATGCCATAGCAGATGCCAACGTCAAAGCCATTGCTTTCTTTAATCTCATAAAATTCTTCTCCTTCTCTAAATAGTTTAACAATGTCCTCCCGCTCCTGATTCCAGTTAAATGTTAATTTAATTTATCTAAATATTTCAGAAGCAAATCATTGTCTTTGTATTACACATTATAAAAGTTTCTGGTTGATATGTCAACATGTTTTTTTATTTTCGTCTGGTTTATCATAGTTATTTTATATTTTTTAAGGAATTTCCGAAACTTTTTTGTATGTTTTTCTAAAATCTCTTTTTAATTTATCTAAATCTCATTTGATTTTGCTCTCATTTTATCTTAATCATTAAGCATAATTCAATAAATTTAGTGTAATGCATTTCCATTACACAGACCGTGTCGCTAGTGGTGCTGTAGAGGATCCCCAGGGTATACTTCCCCAATGCCCCTCTCAATATTTCCAGATAATATAAATCAAGGGACTGTGGAATATCACCACAGCCCCCGGCCAATGTCTTGTCCGACCACTACTATTCACAGACAATATCTGTTCGTTAATGTCTGTCCACCAGGCATCAGGCGGAAACAGCATCGTCAGCCCGCAAGTCCTAACAGCCTTTTCCTTTTCTCTTCTCATAAAACAAAGCCAATTTTGCAAAAAGATCGTCCAATATCAACCTGCTGTCTACTGAGCGGTACACCCGGATAGGACGGTTTAGCTTGGTATGTACATACGTCATATCCGATGTGATCAGCGGAGCTTCCACCCAGTCAAATTCAAACGAATGCTCATACAGCAAAAGCCCAACTGCCGGGCTGTCTCCCACCACCCAGGTCTCACCGCTGCGGAAAGGACTGTTCCTTGGGCCTTCCTCGTTGGCGTGCTCGTCCAGCTGCCTTAAAAGGTACTCCCCGATCTCACCGTAAGGGGCAACCTTATATTCCAACTCCGCTAAAGATAACGGCATCATCACGTACACATTCTTCGGAACCTGCCAGATCTCCATTTTGCTCTGGAATACCACATTGGCCGCATCCACGTCATTTCCCAGGTTGAATTCCGCCCCTCCTTCGGGATACCGGCCGCCGCCGATCCAGATGGCTGTCATCCTGGAAGCGATCCGCGGCTCCATGAGAAGGGCGCTTGCAAGATCCGTAAGGGGACCTAAGAAAATAGCGAACAATGGGCGGGGATCCTCCTTCATGGCCTCCCTTACGATCAGGCTGGCACCCTCACTTGCCACCGGAGTGCCCTTATCCGGTATCTTATGGCTGGCG
>JAETTS010000345.1 GCA_021769025.1 Enterocloster bolteae | reverse complement strand
CACCACGAAAGCCATTTTAGTAAGTCCATTCTTTCTCATAACATACCTCCAGATTCTATGTATCGTGTCATATAAACAAATTATAACAAATGCCTATCTTTTTGTACAGACTGTACCTCAATGTCATGATGTTGGGGTCAAAAAGTTTTTTGACTCCAACATCAGTACTTAGGCGCTGTCTTACGTACTGCTATGATGCTAAGTGCCAGTGGCACTTGTTCAGCAACAACCGGAGTGGAACGTAGACCTTCACGTAGCGCGAGCGCGCCCAGGAGAATACAATAGGATTCTCTTCTCAGGCGGCCGGCCCCTATCCAAGCGGACTGTGCCCCCTATTTTCTCCGCACCCATTTTCCAAACAAAGTCTTTTTATATTTTGCCAGTTCTGCCTTAGAGTCCTGGCGGTTTCCGGATTTTTGCAGGTATTCTACACCGCGTTTGATATCCTCCTGAACCCCCAGTCCCTGTGCGTAGATCACTCCCAACATGTAATACGCATCCAGGTTGGACCAGGTTACCTTCTCCAAAAATGCCCTGGCTTTGGTATAGTCCCTCGCCACACCCCAGCCGTTAAAATAGGCCTTCGCCAGGTAGACAACTCCCCAGTTGCTTCCGTTTTCATAAGCTTTGGTAAGAAGGGCCACACCCTTTTCATAGTCCTGAGCTACACCCTTCCCCTGAAAATACAAGGCACCCAGACGGTTCTGGCAGCCTACGTTCTCCCCGATGCCGTTCTCATAGCAGGAAGCCGCATACCTCTCATCTTTTTGCACTCCTTTGCCTTCCTCATAAGCCAAGCCCACATAAAACCAGCTGTCCTTCTCCCCGCTGTCCGCCGCCTTTTTATGCCACATCAGGGCTTCCTCGCTCCTTCCGGCCGCTTCCAGTTCCTTGGCATATAAGTACTGATGAGTCGGATATCCAAGTTCTGCCCCCATCTTCCAAATTCCGGCCGCCTTCTCAGGCTGGGGAGGAACCAAGTCCTCATCGCCCTTTTCATAATACTGCCTTAAGTTATTCCCCCCATAGTAGATTCCGCCCTGAAATGCCTTCCAGAACCAATCCTCACATTTCACAATATTCGATTTTAAATATTCCCGAAATTCCTCAACGCTGGAAAAGGAGTTTCTGTCCTTTCCCTGTATCTCTAAAAAATCCCACCAGAAATAAGAATTCCCTATGGTATACTGGCAAAACGGCTCTCCCATCTCTGCCTTCTCAAGAACCACGTCAAACGCCTCCTGAAGGCTGGCAAAGGGCATCCTTGCAAGATCGGTCTTTGACAGTTCGCCGCTTCTAAGGGCCAGCAGCACGCCGATAGCGCTTCCCTGCTCCACCGCCTTGTGCATCAGTTCTTCCGCCCTTGCATCATCTTCCGGAAACCCGTGACCGCTCCACACATATTGATATCCGCACAGGCAGCGGGCCAGAATACAGGTAGCATCCCCATCCCCAGCCGCCGAGGCCTGCTCCAGCCTCCGGAAGCTTTCCATTCCCCGTCCTGCAGCCACATCATAATAAATATCCTTTAACGCCTGTTCCACCACATCACTGAAAAATCTTCCCATCGTGTCCTCCTCAGCCATTCTCTAACTTGATTCCTATTTTACCATGGATACACCAACACAACAACTCCTTTCCAGAAATCTTTGATGAATCATTACAAAACAATCTGCCAAATCCACTTCCCTCAACCCTTGAAAATGCATCCGAATCTGTTATACTATTCACATAGGCAAGGAAAAGCGAATCGCACTCCAGACCTGCCAAAACCAGGCTGCCTGCCAAGGCACCTATGTACGTTCGGAGTCTCTTTGTACTGATGTTGTATGTACCTGATGTTACATCAGCCGCAAAGGCAGGATCCGGAGAACGCTCAGGAGCACATACTTATAAGGAGGGATCATCATGAATCCAAAAACAATGTTTAAGCTAACATACGGCCTGTTTGTCCTTACATCCAGATTGGAGGAAAAAGACAGCGGATGCATCATCAATACTGCCGGACAGGTGACCTCAGAACCTAACCGGATCAGCATCACAGTCAACAAAGTCAACTTTACCCATGACCTGGTAAAAGACAGTGGAAAATTTAATCTTTCCATCTTAAGTGAACAGGCAGATTTCAGCCTTTTTCGCCATTTTGGCTTCCAGTCCGGGCGCAATACTGACAAGTTTGCAGGCTATTCTGAATGCAGACGCAGTTCAAACGGCCTTTACTATATAACCGCTGGAACCAATGGATATATAAGCGCTACTGTAGAACAGACGGTAGATCTGGGAACCCATACTCTGTTCATTGCCTCTGTGGATGACATGGAAGTACTGTCAGACAGCCCGTCTGCAACCTATACGTATTACCAATCCTCCATCAAGCCAAAGCCAGAAAAGCCAGTCCCATCCGGGAAGACCCAGTGGCGGTGTACTGTCTGCGGTTACATCTATGAAGGGGAGGAACTTCCAGCGGACTTTATCTGCCCCCTGTGCAAGCATCCGGCCTCTGATTTTGAGAAAGTGACACCCTGACAATGGAATCCAGCCAAACGTTTAGGTGAAACAAGATTCTAAAAGGAGCCGCTTCCTCCTTTGGGAGGATCTGCGGCCCCTTTTATCTCTCATCGCTTCCTGACAAATTCACTTAAATACTGTTCAAACTTAGGCGTCCACCAGGACACATAGCCTTCCCTTAAGGGATGAATCCCATCCCCCATGTACCTCTGATACGGTTCTGTGCCATAAAGGGCAGCCATCTCTTCATCGTTCCACAGGTCAAGAATGCCGATTCCCCATTTTCTCCCAATCTCTCCCAGAGCCCTTACCATATTCCCATACTCTTGATTCTCAAAATAGGTTCCTGTATAGAACACTACCGGACAGCCCCATGTCTCGTTGGCATACGCAATGATATACTCGATGGCTCCTATCACAGTCGTGTCATCAAAACTTTCTTTCTCCCTGCTGTTACCCAACACCCCCAAAGGCTTTTTTTGGGTAGCATCATTGGTCGAAAGCTGGACTATCAAAAGATCCATATTCCCATCTTTTGGAATCTTTTTCATCCGTTCCACATAAGAAGAATCATCCTCATTGACTAAAGTGGTCCCTGAAACCGCATATTTGCAACACTTCATCCCCTTATGATTTTTCTCCATCTCCTCTGCCATCGTATATCCGTCCGAACCAGAGCCATATGTCACAGAAGAGCCCAGCCATACCAAGGTTAAGCCTGACAGCGGATCCTCTTTTTTTGTGCTGCCACCCACACCTGCGCCCTTGCTTTTTATCCTGTGGCTTCTGCGAAAGTCTTCGATGGTAGCCAGCCCTGCATCCGACACCGGCTTGATCCATTTCCCAGAATACATATGACATTGCATGATGATATACCGAATAGGCTCATCCACGTAGCACAGGGCAAACACCACTAGAAACGGCGCATGGAATCCATAATTGGCCCCGTACACACAGGGCAGCACCAACAGGTACATAAACGTGATTTCCATAATGGAGCCGAAGGCCGCATCTCCGGCGGAACGGTAAGTATCATTCTGCGCCCAGTTGCCCATACGCA
>JAETTS010000344.1 GCA_021769025.1 Enterocloster bolteae | reverse complement strand
GAGAGTATCGTCTGGATGGAGAAGGAAACTATATGCCTCTTTTGGATGAACAGGGGAATGTGGTGTGGGATATGGAACATCCGGTATCCAGAGTCCATTATGTCACCAGACGTTTGAACTATTATCCAGATACCATACCGACTGTCCAAGTGGATCCGGTAAAATGGGCAGATTCCGGACAGGCGGACATGGAATACGTGAAAGAGGAAGCGAACTCTATGCTGGAAGAGACCGGATACCGCCGGTTGGATCCAGAGACAGGACAGGATGCGCCGTGGACCATCGTCGAATTATCTGGAAGCACCAATCATGAGTTGGTTGAAGGAATATTGGGATGGTTCTCTGCCAATTCCTTCTGGGACAGCGGGGCAGTGCATAAGGTATGGAAGGAAGGGGGACGTTATAAGGCAATTGTTTTCCATGATTACATAAGGCTCTCCGGCACTTGTATCTACGAATCGGCCAGCAATCAAGTCTATGTCAGAATACCAGTACAGGTGGCTGGAATGGGAGAGCGCCATATGTTTCTTCCCTACCATAAGAGCCAGCTTACCATAAAGGGAGGCTATACATCGGTTCCGCTCATGAGGCAGGTATCCGGAGAAATCCCATTTCCAGAGAAGATGGAGAATTATATAGAACCCGTTTATATGCCTAGATATCAACAATACCAGGAAGGCGATTATCGCCTGAATGGGGAGGGGAAGCAGATTCCTGTCTATCGTACAGAGTTCATCTATGAGGAAAAGCGAGAGACCACCAGTGACTATGAATTGGTACCTCTGGAAGCCTCTTATGATTCGGGAACAAAAGCATACACCATTCATGTAGAGAATACTGTGGATTGGAATGCTACAGATCATGTGGTGACAGAGACATTCCGCGCCGTCACAGGACTGAAAAACATAGAGTTTAACGGAAATTCCATGTTTTACAGCGATTACCTGACAGGTATTAAAGGAGCGGGGGCCAGCGCATTTGTAAGATTGGAGGATAGAGAAGGCTCCTACATTCGTCCTGCCCGTCTGACCTATCCAGGGCAGATATCCCTCCTCCAGGACGGGGAAGGAAATCCTCTGGAGGGGACCAGGCAATATCCTGTTGTCTTGCAGGAACGGATCATAAAGCAGAGCGTCAAGGTAACAAAGGATATGATAGCCGGGGCCGGAAAAAAGGCGGAAGGGGAATCAGGCGGCATGCTTCCTGGAATGGACAACTTTCGTTTCAAGATCTATCTAAAGAGTAACCTGCAGCGGTTATACTGTAGTAAGGAAGGAAACATTGTGTGGACAGATCGCTGGGGTAACGTGGTTGATGTAGATACCTATAAAGCAGCGATTCCCACAATCGTGCCGGATCTTTATACTCAACCTGGCCAAGGCGCTCTTTTGGAGACGATTCAGGTTCAGATGGAAGACGGCGACAGTCTGCGAGAGGTGGAAACTTATAACTATGACAAGTTTTTTGATGCCATTCGGGTGGCCAATGAGGATAAATGGGATGATCATAAGCCTACTTATACGTCCTACCGGCCCATAGGAAATGAGAGAAACCGCATCCGTGATGCAATAGAGAATGCCAAGATTTCCGACAACATAAGACAGTTTTCCATAGACTGGTACCTGGATGAGGAAGTGGAAATACTGCGCAGGAAAGGAGTTGGTTCCAGTTCAGAAAACAAGATGGCTTATGGAGATCAACTATATGATGAGGCTCTTTTTCACGCGATTGAGAGAGCCGAAGGGTACTTAAAGCCGTTTTTTCGGTATGATTTAGATGAACTCTATGCCATCTTGTGGGACAGCGAAGCCGCTGGTGGAAGAGATAAGGACAAGGCGACTTTGAGTGCAGATCAAAAGGATGGGGAACAGTATTACCAGATTTCCGCCTATCTTCCCTATGGAACCTATCTGATAACAGAGCAGCAGCCTCAGTATGCAAAACTTAGGGATCTTCCCAACCGTCACTATCAGATTGACAGGCCCAAAGAGATTGTCCTGCCGTCTGTGTACAGTGATTATGAGGCAGCCTGTCAGTATCCCGAAGGAATGAGCGGATATTATGTATATGATTCCAACATGACAGCAGAGGATATGACACAACGGTATCTCATCCGTTTCCATGAAGAAGGACGAAAGGTGAACGCCCACAACCGCAGTGGTGATTTTGTCATCTACCCCTATGGCTTGGATACCGATCGGAAACGAAATGACAATGGGACGATATCGATATCAGAAGATGCCGGGGCAGCAGACGGAGTAGAATTTTTTGGAGGAATCGCCACAAAAGAAAATCCGTCTGGACGGTATTATAAGGATCAGGTGGATACGATGACAGGGATCCATACTGCCTTTGACGGCAAGTATTCTTCTATTCTGGTGCCATGGAGCATGGTCATGCCTGAAGATGAGAAAACGGACAGCCAGCCGGAGGCATCTGGCGAAAGCAGCTATCAGGGATATGCCTATGCCAAATTCAGGAACCGTTCCTATGGAGCACGGTTACGGCTTGAGAAATTGGATTCGGAGACCCATGAGAATCTGCTCCACGACGGGGCGATCTTTTCCATCTATATCGCAGACAGAGACGATGCTCCCTATGGAACAGGAAATGTACGATTTTATGAGAAGGATACCATGATTTCCGGAAGCAAAGAATTTTTGGAAAGCATGGGTGCATCCGACATTACTCCCATGGCCAGAGGAAAGACTCTGGCAGATATTCTGTATCAGGGAAGACGGGGGGCAGAGGATAGCCGAGGGCCAGGAAACCAATATACCGGAGTGGTTCCTCGGGGAACCCCCATATGCAAGGAGACCGATCGGATCTTTATGCCCAATACCTGTGGAACGAGAATAGGGGAGTTTCAGGCATTTACCACGACAGGAAATCACCAGATGGGAAACCAATATGAAGATCAGAATGCAGGATATCTGGAAACGCCCAGGCCTTTGGAGGCAGGTACCTATGTTTTAGCAGAAGTCAAAGCGCCGGCAGGATATACGAGGACCAAACCCATGGCGGTTGAGATATACACCGACAAGATTTCCTATTATAAAGAAGGGAACCGCCAGGACAGAGTAGTTGCCACGATCTATGAGAAACAAATAGAGAATCCGTCGGAAAATCAGAATAAGCCAGAGGATTATGAGGATCTTGCCAGGATCTATGTGGAGAATGCACCGATCAAGCTGAGCATAGAAAAATGGAAAGAATCCTCTACAGGAACGGCAAATACCACAAAGGACAAGACCGTTACCTGGAAGATAAACGGACGGATTGACGGAACGTTTGCACAGATCGGAGGAAACAAAGACTATGAGTATGCCTATCTGCATGGAACTTATCAGGGATATGGATGGAAGAAAGGAACCTTAGAATATTTACAGGCCTTAAAAGAAAGAGGGGAGGATGTTGCTATTGTCTACCACGGCACGCTTTTTTCAGGATACGGGTATATAACCAGAACCTTGGAGACTGCCAATGAAGAGAACCCATACGTGCCAGGTGCCAGGATGACTCTGTATGAGGGAATGGAACTGAATCCTTCAGGAGATGAGGGAGACTATACTTATGAGGGATTGATGATC
>JAETTS010000343.1 GCA_021769025.1 Enterocloster bolteae | reverse complement strand
GGCCGCCTGGGAGGTTCAGGCGGCTTTTTCTTACAAAAGTGCGCCTGGCGGAGCGTATTCGATGGATTTGCAACAGAAAGGAGACGTATATGACCAATGGAAAAGCAAAGATGCCTGCTTATTTAAGAAGGCAGCAGAAGACGGCTGTTTTGTTCTTGCTGCCGAATCTGATTGGGTTTCTTATTTTTATCTTGTATCCGGTGTTTCGGGCGTTTGTGATCAGCCTGACCAACTGGGATGGGTTTGCCACTATGGATTTTATCGGGTTGAAGAACTATATCAGTCTGTTCGGGGATGAATCGTTTAATATTTCGCTGAAGAATACCATGTGGTATACGGTGATTACAGTGCCGCTGTCTATTATTTTTGGTGTTCTGATGGCGCTTTTGATGAATATCAAGATTCCGGGGATCAAGGTATTCCGGACGGTTTATTTTCTGCCTCAGGTCACATCCATGATTGCCATCGGCCTGGTGTGGTCTATGGTGCTTGCCAATTATGGGCCGATCAATCAGGCGCTTATGGCTTTCGGGGTGCAGGAACCGCCGAAATGGATCTCATCCTCGGCGTGGGCGCTTATCTCTGTGGAGATTGTGACCATCTGGCGTTCCATGGGATACAATGCCATTATCCTTTTGGCAGGGCTTCAGGGAATCAGCGTGGATCTTTATGAGGCGGCGAAGCTGGACGGGGCGGATTCCAGGCAGCGTTTTATGTACATAACCCTGCCTATGCTGTCGCCTACCATTTTCTTCTGTCTGGTGACGCAGATGATCAGTTCGTTTAAGGTGTTTGATGTGATCATGGCTATGACCCAGGGCGGTCCGGGGAGGGCTACCAATGTTCTGGCCTATTATATTTACAATAAATCTTTTGTGGATTACCGGTTTGGGTATGCAAGTTCGGCGGCGTTTGTTCTGTTTTTCATTATTCTGGTTATGACGTTGATTCAGTTTGTGGGCCAGAAAAAATGGGTCAATCAATAGGGAGGTGGAGCGAAGATGTCAATGAAGATGAAAAAATATGTTTTTTATCCTGTGATTTTTATTGTATTGGTATTGATCGGCGCTGCCATGCTGTTTCCTTTTTTGTGGATGGTGATTGGCTCGGTGAAGCCTAAGGCGGAATTGTTTGCGGTTCCTATGAAGCTGTTTCCAAGTACCTGGATGTGGAAGAATTATGGGGATGTGCTTAAGAAGATTCCCTTTGTGACGTTTTATGTGAATACGGCGAAGATTGCAGTGTTTTCTACTATGGGGCAGGTGATTACCTGTGCATTGTCGGCCTATGCCTTTGCCAAGCTGCGGTTTAAGGGGCGGGATTTTCTGTTTATGCTGTATCTGGCTACTATGATGATTCCCTATCAGGTGACCATGATTCCCCAGTATGAATTGATGAATAAGCTGAATCTTCTGAATTCTCATGCGGCGTTGATTATTCTGCATTGTTTTTCGCCGTTCGGAGTGTTTTTGCTGAGGCAGTTTTTTGTGAGTATTCCGGATTCGCTGATCGAGGCGGCAAGGATTGATGGGGCTAAGGATTTCAGGATCTTGTCGCAGATTGTGCTGCCGTTGTCTAAATCGGCGCTGGCTACGCTGGTGACTCTTAAGTTTTTGGATTCTTGGAATGAGTTTACGGGGCCGTTGATTTTTTTGAATGAAAAGGAGAAGTTTACCCTGCAGGTGGGGATCCGGATGTTCCAGCAGGAGAACGGGACGGAGTATACGCTGATTATGGCGGCCACTACCATGTCGCTGATTCCAATTGTGCTGTTGTATGTGTTTGCGCAGAAGTACTTTATTGAAGGGATTGCGGCGGCGGGGGTGAAGGGGTAGGTAGACGCGAAGGGGCCGCCCGGAGAGGGGAACATACTATTTTCTCCGGGGCACGCTCGCGCTACGTGAAGAGCGTAGCGGTACGTAAGGCGCTAAAAGACAGCGCCTAAGTACCGACGGTCTTCAAGTACCCCGGAGAAAATAGTATGTTCCCCTCTCCGGGCTACGTTTTCGCTATGGTGAGGAGAGAAAAAGGGCATGGGGAGGGGACGCTCCGGAACTGGTTTGGGAGCTGGTTGCTGTTGGGGCAGGGGAGGTAAACGATAATCGAAGAGAGGGTAATGTAAGGCTGGGGGGATATTTTCGATAATTTAGTGTCTTGACCGGAATTTCTGCAAGGTGGTACGAATACTCCATCCGGCTGGAAATTGGAGTACTAGGAAAACAGATATGTTGGCGGTAGGAACAGGATGGCAGGAAAAAATGGATGTAAGGAGGATGAATGGATGGTGAATATGGAATTGTATCGGGATTGGTTGTTTTTGGAGGGGGATATTGAGGATGGATATAAGGTGGAGTTTGATGATGGGGGATGGGAGAGGGTGGAGATTCCTCATGATTGGGCGGTTAGGAGAGAACTGAAAAAGGATATGGAGGCGGATGAGCGGTGGGGGTTTGGGCCGCAGGCCCAGGGGTTTTTGGACAGATGGGGGATTGGATGGTATCGGAAGCATTTGGTTTTGGAGGGGAAGAAGGAGGGGAGACGGTATTTCCTTCGGTTTGACGGGGTGTTTGAGAGGTGCAGGGTTTATGTGAATGGTAAGGCTTTGGGGGAGCATCGGTATGGGTATAGCGGGTTTTCTCTGGAGGTGACGGAGGTTATCAGGGAAGGGGAGAATCTGGTGGCGGTTCGGGTGGATAACTCGGTGACCATTACGGACCGATGGTATAGTGGGTGTGGGATTTATCGGAAGGTGGAACTTTTGGAGGTTCCGGAGAGATTCCTGGGGATAGAGGATGTCCGGGTGACGGCGGATTTTGTGGATGGGAAGGGAAAGCTTGTCCTGCAGGTGGACGGAAAGGGAGAAGAGGTTTCTGCCGAACTGGAAGGAGTATTTGGCCCTGTTACCTTGCAGGATGGGGGGATGGAAGGGGAGAATCTGGATGTGAGGCCCTGGAGTGCAGAGGAGCCGAATTTGTACAGGCTGAGGATTTCTGTTCCGGGGCAGGTGCTTAAGATGAATATCGGGTTCCGGCATGTGGAGTTTGCGGCTGGTAAGGGGATGCTTGTCAATGGGGAGGCGGTGAAGCTGAAAGGGGTCTGCCTTCATCATGACGGCGGCTGTGTGGGAGCGGCTGTTACGGGGGCGCTTCTGGAGAAGCGGCTTCGGGTGCTGAAGGGTATGGGGTGCAATGCCATACGGACCAGCCACAATATTCCTTCCGCGGAGATGATGGATCTGTGTGACCGGCTGGGATTTTATGTGTTGGATGAGTGTTTTGATAAGTGGGTTTCGGGGGCTTATTCCAGGTTCTATGAGACTGACTGGGAGGAGGATCTGGCTTATCTGATTCTGAGGGACAGGAACCGGCCTTCTGTGGTGATGTGGAGCGTAGGGAATGAGATTGAGGACCAGGGGGCGGAGCCTATGCTGGATATCCTAAAGGGGCTTTGCGGCAAGGTGAGAAGTCTGGATACCAGGCCGGTTACGGTGGCGATGTCTCCTCATTACCGGAGCCTTCAGGGGGAGCCGGTGGAGGAGCTGGTTTCGGATAAGGTTCAGGCTGTGAAGCGGATCGGGGAGATTGTGGATATTATCAGCT
>JAETTS010000342.1 GCA_021769025.1 Enterocloster bolteae | reverse complement strand
GGACTTAGAAAGGCCCAAGTACTCGTATGGAAGAAAATACAGGAAGCATTTAGAGGATACGGAGATAAAGCTTCCGGTGTCCACCGACGGAAAACCGGATTTTGAATTTATGGAACGGTACATAAAAAATTTAAGATATAGTGACAGGATTTAAGGTAGTATGAGTGTGGGCTGTTGACAGATTGTGTGAATGCAGATGAGTGAAGTGGATTGGCTAAATGAAAGAGAAGGAGGAGAAAGACCAATGAAGCATCTTGCTATGAATCCGTATTTACCTTTATATGAGTATATTCCTGACGGAGAGCCTCGCATCTTTGGGGACAGGTTGTATGTCTACGGTTCCCATGACTATGCAGGGGGAGCATATGGCTTCTGTCCCGGGGATTATATGGTATGGAGTGCTCCTCTTGATGATCTTGGAAATTGGAGATGCGACGGCGTAGGGTTTCTGCGCAGCAAATGTCCAGACAACTTAAAGGAGAATGAGGCCATGGCAGCTCCCGATGTGGTGCAAGGTGTGGACGGGCGTTACTATCTGTATTACAATGCCACACAGAATTGTTGCCATATTGCTGTCAGCGATACGCCTTTTGGGCCTTTTGAACCTTATGGCGACGTGTGTAAAGCAGATGGCACGCCATATGTCAACAGCAAGATGTTTGACCCGGGAGTTCTGGTTGATGACGACGGGAAAGTTTATCTTTATGTAGGGTTCTGTATGCCGGGACCACCGCCGGAGTGGTTGAAAAAGCCGGGGGCAAAGTATCCGGAGTACAGTCTTGGATTTGAGTTGGCTTCCGATATGAAAACTATTGTGAGAGGGCCGGTCAATATCATTCCAGGAGGGAACGTGACGAAAGGAACTGGGTTTGAGGGGCATGGATTCTATGAAGCTTCCAGCCCCCGGAAGATAAACGGAACCTATGTAATGGTCTATTCCAGCGAGTTAAGCCATGAGATGGCATATGCCACTGCGGACGAGCCGTTGGGAGCCTATACATATCAGGGAGTATTAGTATCCTGCGGTGATTTCGGATTGGACGGAAACACAGTGCCGGTGATGCCTTACGGGAACGTCCACGGAGGCCTGGTAAAG
Organism: Enterocloster bolteae; assembly: GCA_021769025.1. The sequence continues at coordinate 2,509 of JAETTS010000342.1, read as the reverse complement.
CTGGATGGCAGCTGGTATATCTTTTACCATCGCCACACCTCCGGGCAGGAAGCCAGCCGCCAGGGATGCGCCGAGAGGCTGCCTATCCGTGAGGACGGATGGTTTGGCCAGGCAGAGATCACAAGCTGCGGCTTAAACAAAGGACCTTTGCCGGCAAAAGGAAGCTACAATGCATGCTATTGCTGCCATCTGACCTCGCCGTCTATCGCTTCCAGACGGCTTACGGTGCGGGAGTGCCGCAGGGAGACAGAAACCCATATCTATGAGGAGGCAGCAGGCGTTGACGAAAGAGGGTTTCTCCATTATATAGCCAATGTGGAGACGGGAACCGTCGTCGGATATAAATATGTTTCATTTCATGAGACAGGGAACGTGGCTTTAAGGCTCCGTGGAATGGGACATGTGACGGTTTCTGTGTGTTTGGACAGACCAGATGCCCAGATGGTTGGCAACAAGGAGGCGGATCTTAAGGGAGACTGGACGGATGTTTTTATTGATTTACAGAAGATATCCGGTGTACATGCTCTGTATTTCAGGTTCCAGACTGAAGAGCGGATTCAGTTTGAACAGTTTTCGTTTATAGAGTAGGAGCAAGAAAACTTGGGGAGGTAAGTATCCAATGAAAACAATATGCGGGATCGACTGCACTGGCTGCAGATGGAAAGAACACTGCAAAGGCTGCCTGGAAACCAATGGCAGTCCTTTTGGAGGCCAATGCGTTGCTGCCCAATGTTATAAAACTGGTGGTGAAAATGGTTTTCTAGCATATAAGAATCAACTGATAGAGGAGTTTAACGCTCTTGGAATTGATGATATGCCTCCCATAACCGATCTCTGTCCGTTAATCGGTGCATATGTTAATTTGGAATATGTTCTTCCCAATGGAGAAAAGATGAAATTGCTTGATGATTCAAACATATATCTTGGATATCAAGTTGAAAAACTAAGCAGTGACAGGTGCTATGGGCTTGTTGCAGATCAGGATTATTTGCTGGTATGCGAATATGGCTGCAATGGCGCAGAACCCCGGATCATTCTATACAAAAAGAGATAAACAAAAAATAAAAGGAGGGTTACACAATGGGAGAAATGATTTCCTCATTCGACGGCACGAAACTGTATTTAAACAAGGAGGCTGTGGAGAGTCCGAAAGCAGTGCTGGTGATCGTTCACGGGCTGTGCGAGCATCAGGGAAGGTATGATTATCTGGCGGATATCTTCCACAAGGCAGGAATCTCCACCTTTCGGTTTGACCACCGGGGCCATGGGCGCTCCCAGGGGGAGAGGACGTATTACAATGATTTCAATGAACTGTTGGATGATACCAATGTGGTGGTGGATATGGCTATAGCCGAGAATCCCAATATCCCGGTATTTCTGATGGGACACAGCATGGGTGGTTTTACCGTGTCCCTGTATGGGGTAAAATATCCGGATAAAGGGTTAAGGGGAATCGTCACCAGCGGCGCATTGACCCATGACAACGGAAAACTGATTGCGGGAACACCGGAGGGCCTGGATCCTCACACCAAGCTTCCCAATGAATTGGGCGGCGGTGTCTGTTCCGTGGAGGAAGTGGTAGACTGGTATGGTAAGGATCCTTATAATACCAACACCTTTACCACCGGTTTATGCTATGCCCTCAACGCAGGAGTTAAGTGGTTCAGTGAAAAGGAGAAGGAATTCAACTATCCGGTGCTGATGCTTCACGGAGAGAAGGACGGCCTGGTAAGCGTGACTGATACCTATGACTTCTTTGCTCACGTGGCCTCCAAGGATAAACAGATGAAGATTTATGGGAATCTGCTTCATGAGATCTTCAACGAATACTGTAAGGATGAAGTAATCGGAGATGCCCTCTCCTGGATCGAAACGAGAATCTGACGCTATGTTTTTTATTATGGGAATCAACACAGGGCAGAAGGAACTGTCTTCTCATCAGCTGGTGATCTGCGGTGTCTGCGGAGGCTATGGCAGATACCAGGTTTTTATGACATATACAAGCATTAGCCTGTTTTTCATCCCTGTCTTAAAATGGGGACGGCGCTACTATGTAACCATGTCCTGCTGTAAGACGGTATATGAGCTGGCACCGGAGATGGGACGGCGGATTGCAAGGGGAGAGCAGGTAGAGATCACCCCGGCGGATTTGACGCTTGTAAAGACCGGGCACCGGGAAACGTGGAGCGCCGGCACCGGCAATTCACCGGAGACAGGCCATTCAGACAATTGGTCTGGCAATCCTGCTGGCAGGAGGCGTGTCTGTAGCAATTGTGGGTATGAGACGGAAGAAGAATTTTCCTATTGTCCTAAGTGCGGAAGGGAATTAAGGTTTTAAATAAATAGTTTTAAAGACAGAGTGCTTGTTCTCTGAGGCAGTTTCTGGCGCAGAGAACGAGTACTATTGCGTTTGGATGGAATCCTTTGAGATTTAAAAGGTGTATGGTGGTGCCTTGAAGAAAAGGGAGAGAAAGAGAGATAGCATGAAGAAACGGTTACGGATATGGAA
>JAETTS010000341.1 GCA_021769025.1 Enterocloster bolteae | reverse complement strand
GAACCGCCTCAGGATTTACCGGGCGGTATTCCCCTGCCGGAATGGTATCTTCCAGAAGCCAGCCGGTATTGTCCTCCACCGGCGCATCCAGGCCTATCATGACATGAACCTTACACTTGCTCACATATCCGCCATAGGAACTGTCGGAAGAGGGTGCGTAATCATGATTCTGTGCGGAGATAAAATCATTAAATCCTTTGATGGCCTCTGTGGCATAATCCGCCATCTCCTGGGCTGTGATCTCTTCATTGAGAAACAGGTAAAGCTCCAGTTCTTTTTTGGTTGGCTCAATGCCTCCGCCTACAGAAGAAACAAATGGATACCAGGCTTCATCTGCATACTGGCTCTGGAACTCATCCCAGACCTGCTCCCACACGATTCCCTCTGAAGACAGCTGCGGCAAGCTGTCGTCTCCATCCTTGTGAATAATATTACTTTTCGTACATCCGCACAGCAGGCAGATGGTCGTCAACATCAGGATCGTCGTTTTTATCCGTTTCATGTTTCCTATCCTCCTTTATTCTACCATTTATACTCCCTGAACTTCCACAGAAAGCCAAAACTTTCCAGAAAATCCACAGATTTATGTATTATATAGGAAAACAGGAATTTTTTGTAGACCCTTTTTGAAAATGTCACAAAATCTTCATAATTACGTAAGCCTGTGGATGAAAATCCCACTCCGCAACTTGGGCTCAAACCAGGTAGATTTCGGCGGCATAAGAAGACCTGCATCCGCCACTGCAAATAACTCCTGGATGGAGGTTGGGTACATGGAGAATGCCACGGTCATATCCTCTGATACCCGTCGCTCTAATTCTCCCAGTCCACGGATTCCTCCGATAAAATCAATCCGCTTGTCTGTCCTGGGATCGCCGATACCGAGAACTGGCCCCAGAAGGTGGTCCTGTAGGACTGACACATCCAACCCTTTCACCGGATCTTCGCTTGCAAACTCCGGCTTCACCTTCAACATATACCAGACACCAGACAGATACATACCAAATGTTCCCTTCTCTTTGGGGCTGTATGCCTCCTCTCCAATCTGCGCCACATCAAAACGCTCATGAACCGCCGTAAAAAAAGCTTCCATAGAATGTCCGTTCAAGTCTTTTACCACCCGGTTATAAGGCATGATCATCAGCTGGTCTTCCGGGAACAATACCGACAGGAAGTAGTTAAACGGTTCCTTCCCCGTATACCCCGGGTTCTCCCGACGGCGCTTCTGCCCCACCTTCACAGCAGAAGCGGCACGATGGTGCCCGTCTGCAATATAGGTAGCCGGGATCGCCTGAAACGCCTTTTCGATAGCCTGTACCTTCCCGGCATCCTGGATTCTCCATACCCGGTGTCCGATGCCGTCCTCCGACACAAAATCATATAAAGGAGTTTCCCCCATAACCTGCCCTGTTATACATGCCAGCGTTTCATCTCTCCGGTATGCCAGAAAGATAGGCCCGGTATGGGCATTTGTCACATCTACATGACGGATCCGATCCAGTTCTTTATCTTCCCTGGTATTCTCATGCTTCCTGATCACTCCAACCTCATAGTCATCAATGGAAGAACATGCCACGATCCCGGTCTGGCTCCTCCCGTCCATAGTAAGCTGGTACAGATAATAATTCTCCCCCTCATCTGTCACAAACGTGCCATTTTTGATCCAGGCATCCAAAAGTTCCCTGGCCTTATCATATACCTGCGGGGCATAAGTATCCACATCCTCTGAAAACTGGGTCTCCGCCCGGTCTATGTTCAAAAAAGACAGCGGATTGTTTGCTGTCACCTGGCAGGCCTCTTTCCGGTTGTACACATCGTATGGAAGGGCTGCCACCCTGGAGACTACCGGCTCTGCCGGCCTGATACATGTAAATGGTCTTACGATTGCCATATGATTTCTCCCTTCAAGTTAGATGCACTTTCGTATATGCAATTGACAGACAACAGGCAAGGGACCGTCGCAAAAATCGTCGCGTTTTGCAACAGCCCCTTGTCTCTATCCATGATTCTTCTATTTAATCACGCGAACTCTCAATACGCCTTCGATGGCCTTAAGCTTCTCCACCGTCGCCTCATCGGCCTTGCTCTCCAGATCAAGCAGGGTATAGGCAAATTTATCCCGGCTCTTGTTGGTCATATCGGAAATGTTCACATTGCCAGATGCCAGTGTTCCGGTCACCTGTCCGATCATGTTGGGAATATTTAAATGGAACACAGCCACGCGGCTGGCACCGCGGCAGATGCCCATATCGCAGTTGGGATAATTGACGGAATTGCGGATATTGCCGTTCTCCAGATAATCCATCATCTCTTCCACTGCCATCTTGGCACAGTTGTCCTCAGACTCTTCTGTGGAAGCGCCCAGATGGGGGATAGCGATAACATGTTCCATGTTAACAGACTTTGGATTGGGGAAGTCCGTCACATACTTCCGAACTTTTCCAGACTTTATTGCTGCTTCCATTGCATCATCATCTACCAGACGGTCTCTGGAGAAATTGAGCACCACAACGCCGTCCTTCATCTCACTCAGAGCCTTCTCGCCGATCATGCCTTTGGTATCGTCCATAAGCGGCACATGAACCGTGATATAATCACACTCCTGATAGATGCTGTCTACAGAAGTGATATGCTTTACATCTCTGGAAAGCCCCCAGGCTGCCTTGACGGAAATGTAAGGGTCATACCCGTATACTTCCATGCCAAGGGCTGCAGCTGCATTGGCTACCTCAGCACCGATGGCGCCAAGACCGATAACTCCCAGCTTCTTGCCTTTGATCTCATATCCGGCAAACGCCTTCTTCGCCTTCTCCACAGTCTTGGCGATATTCTCGTCGCCTTTATTGTCCTGGCACCACGCGATACCACCTGTGATATCTCTCGCCGCCAGGAGCATGCCGGCCAGCACCAATTCCTTTACACCGTTGGCATTAGCTCCTGGTGTATTGAACACAACAATTCCATTTTCTGCACATCGTTCCAGAGGAATGTTGTTGACACCTGCGCCTGCACGGGCAATGGCCAGAAGAGAATCACCAAACTCCATGTCATGCATGGCAGCACTTCTCACCAATACCCCTTCAGCCTGTGCCATATCGTCAGTCAATTCGTAGTCATCCGTCAGAAGATCCGTCCCATATTTAGAAATTGCATTTAAACAATGAATTTTTCTCATGCTTTGTTCGCCTCCTCAAACCTTTTCATAAATTCCACCAGCTTCTCCACGCCTTCGATGGGCATCGCATTGTAGATGCTGGCTCTCATGCCACCTACGCTGCGGTGGCCTTTTAAGTTCACAAATCCTGCTGCAGTGGCTTCTTTGATAAATTTCGCATCCAGATCAGCATCTCCGGTAACAAACGGCACATTCATGAGAGAACGGTCTTCTTTCACCACAGTGCCCGTAAACAGCTGGCTCTCATCCAGGAAATCGTACAGGATCTTGGCTTTCTTCTCATTATATTCCTTCATCGCCTGAAGGCCGCCTTTGGCTTTCAACCACTTGAATACCTTGCCACAGATATAGATTCCGTAAGCAGGAGGCGTATTGTACAGGGACTTGGCATCTGCATGGGTCTTGTACTGGCACATGGTAGGCGTTCCAGGCAGTACATCC
>JAETTS010000340.1 GCA_021769025.1 Enterocloster bolteae | reverse complement strand
TGGTTAATAGTATTTACAACTTTTGCAAAGGAACTGGCAAGGGTATCCAACTCTTTTCTATAGTACTCATAGCCTCGTTTGTCTTCAATGCCTGCTGACATACCATCTTTCCACAACATGTCAAGGCTGGCCTGGATGGATCCGGAATTATCAGCAAAATGATTGCCGACCTTACCAGGATCTCCAACGGCATTGGAATTCGGCGTGTCAAATTCTACAGCTGTTTTGCCTGGCTTAAGCTCTCCAGTTGCAGGATCTCTTGTCAATCCGGTAAAGGTAAGGGATGTCTTGGTGGGATCATTCAAATACCCCTTTTCATCCTTAAAGCTGACCTTACCATAGTTATCATCTTCAGACCCAATGGTTCCCTCTACAAGAGTAAGCTTTTGAGTCGCGCCATTTGCGTCCTGATACACCATCTCCACACGCAGGTCATCTGGCCAATCCCGCTTGCCGATGATGCTTCCGTGGGAATCATAATCATAGATAATGCCGTCGTCATTTCCATCATAGTCAATATCTTTATAATAGGTAACTTCAATGGGAATATAGCTGGAAAGTTCATCCAGAAGAACATTCCGTTCATCCATCAATTCCAGGCTTTGCTGTCCGAAGATCTGGTTCTGCTTGATCTGGCGGTTTAAGCTGCCGATCTGGCGAAGAATCTCATTGATCTGGTCAACAGAACCCTGCTCATTGGTTCCACGGCCATCCAGCTTTGAATATTCGATCTTCTCCGCCGCATCCAACTGATTGGATGCATCGTTGAGGAGATTGGCCAGGGTTTGCATCCTGGAACGAAGCTCTGACTCAAAGATGGCATCATTCACCTTGGACGGATCATGCTGATTCTCCAACGTGGAACGAATATTCAGGAATGCCTGATGAATACCATTGATATGGGACTCGTCAAAGATATCGGAAAGCCGATCCAGAGCAGACTGCATGGCATCGGTATATCCGGACTTATCCATCTGATTCCGGTACTGTACATCCAGATAAGGATCACGGATCTGGGTGACTTTATCCATATGCACACCAAAACCAACCGCTACTTCCGTACCATTCATGTAATGGGAGATAGGATTGGTATAATTGACGCTGGATACCTGAAGCGCCTGCCTGGTATAGCCAGGCGTATTCATATTAGAAAGGTTCTGTCCGGAGATATCCAACCGCTTCTGATTCGCCTGCAAGGCGGAAATCGCGGTTGTAAAACCGGCAAAAGTTGCACGTACCATATTGATTCCTCCAAATTCTCACGATAATCTATCTGTAACAAGGGAACGGTCAAATATACGTATCCTTCATCTTATTATGAGGGGGAGCGTTGAGATTAACATTCCCTACATTGTCATAGGAACTTCCTTCCTGCTTTGCAATGGCTACCTGCAGTTCATGAAGCCGTACCTGAATGATCTGTTCCGAAGACTTACGGGCCTGCTGCATCTGATTCAGCTGTTCTTCCAGCTGAACAAACAAAGGCTTCAGCACTTCCTTCTGCTCAGGAGATGCTGCCTCTAAAATTTGTCGGAAATTAAGGGAATTCCAGCCCAGAGTCTCTGCCAGACGTGTCCTGTGCTGCTCCAACCCACGCAGTCTTAGAATCTGTGCCTGCTCCCGCTGAATATAACCATCCAGCAGTTGGTGGTGCTTTTCTGAAGCAGCCCGTGCCTTGGCATCTTCCACCTTGCCAATATCACTGACAACTGCAGTCAAATCCCGAATAACAGCGGCAAACTCTTCAAATGATTCTTGCATTGTTTGATTCATAAATAATTTGTTGAACTCCCTTCTATCCGCTTTTGGGTATCAGCCCAGGCCAAGCAGCCGCCCTGCAATCTTCTGGGAATCAGGTACATATGTGCCATCCGCAATCTGGCTCTTCAGTTCCTGAACCCGTTCCTGGCTGGCACCGCTTTTCAGTTGAGATGCCGCCCTGCGTGCCAGTATCTGTGCGAAGCTTTCGTCACTGTCCTGATTCACCCTGGATCTGCTGATATCGATTGTGTCATAATCAGCTTTTGTCTTTTCCGTCTGGGGCATGAATGGACGCTGTGCAGGGACTGGTGAACGGTAAGAAGTTTTCATGGTTTGAAATGTTATATTCATGAAATCCTCCTTTCTGAGAACAAAAAATAACATTCTATATTTTTATTTATCGGCACTTTTCGTTGGAGAATAAGGAATCTTTTTTAACAATCCTTAAAAAAGATGTAAAAATAATGTCATTTTGTTCTCTTGTATAATAGTAGAAAAAATAATATAATTAATGATAAAGGGAAACGCGCCGATATATTTTAAATAGTACTGTGTTTTACGAATCATGGAGATTTTGGAGGATATATGGCGAACATTTTACAGGTAACTACGCCGAATCTGAATGCGGAGAACAGGAATATCTTAAATACACAGGATCCCAGACAGGGGGCCGCCAATCAGGTCCACAATCCGGTGGATCCGACCCGGGTAGTCCGTGCGGATGGCCGGGATGGTGAACAGAACGGCAATGCCGGGGATGCCACATTCAGTGTCATTGAGTATGAAAGCAATTATGGTGCATTTGTCAAAAGCCTGGGGGAAGAGGGTGATCTGACCAATGCGCTGGAGCAGCTTCTGTTTAACAACATGGCAGGGCTTCAGGGGGCGGAGCGCACGGAAGTAGGCGCTCTGATAGACAAGTTCCTGATGACCGTGCGTATGGATTCGCCGGAAGATCTGCTGCAGTTTTTAGAAGGACAGAATGAGCTTCAGGCCAGATTCAGCGGAGCATTTTTTGACAAGCTTCGCTCGCTTCTGGAACAGAATCCTTCGGGCGGGCTGAAAGACGCTACATTATATTTTTTGAAAAGTTACAATGATTATTCATCCGGAAATCATCTTTTACAGCAGATGCGCACGTTAACTGACGATATTGAGCAGCTTCTTCTAAGACCGTACCGGAATGAGTTTCGGGAATTGGTGGACTCCATGAACTGGGAGGCAGCCAACGGGGACACAGCGCAGAATGCCGCTGTGCTGAATTCCAGGCTGATTCCGTTTCTCTCCTCTTATATATCCCGCTCCCACGATTTTGGCGCTGTCCGTGATGCGGCTATGCTCTTGATCTTTCACGCGGTTCGGTATGAAGGCGGCGAGGAAGAGCGGTTGAGAAAACTGTTTGAAGCCATGACCAACAACCGGGATTTTGTCCGCTTGTTTAAGGGGGATGCCAAGGAGGAACTGGAAAATATATTAAAAAGCGGGGCGAAGGATTCCCCCAAGGCCATGTCGGACTTTGCTGACGGGCTGTCCAGTGTCCTTTTGAAGGGTGCCAACGGACGGGCAGGCCTGGAGAATGTTCAGCAGTTTTACAGCATTATGAACGGGCTGCTTCTGAACGAGAGCGTATATATGCCTCTGCTTCATCTGGTGATTCCGTTCCAGTATGAGGACAACAATGTGGTGTCGGAAATGTGGGTGGATCCGGATTCCAAGAAGGAGAAGGAGGAAGAGGGAAGGAAGATCAAGGTCTTTCTGAAATTTGATATTCAGAGCGTTGGCAAATTTGAATTGACTATGACCCTGCAGGATCATCAGACGAAGATGCAGCTTCTGGTGCCGCCCAATCTGGTGAAGGAGAATAAG
>JAETTS010000339.1 GCA_021769025.1 Enterocloster bolteae | reverse complement strand
GATATCATCGATACCGCCATGTCTCCTCTGGCTCTGGGAACCAGCCAGCCGGCTACGGAGGTTATGGTTGAGACATTCCGTGGAACGCCGTACGATACAGGCCTGGATCAGACCAAGCTGGCGGAGATTGCCGATTATTTTACACCGATCCGTGAGCAGGCTTTAAAGAGCGGCCTTCTGAATCCGAAGGTTCTTGGCGTGAACATCAAGACCCTTCAGTATCAGGTGCCAGGCGGCATGCTGTCCAATCTGGTTTCCCAGCTTAAGGAAGCAGGAAAAGAGGATAAGTACAGAGAGGTGCTGGAGGAGATCCCGAGAGTACGGAAGGATTTCGGCGAGCCGCCGTTAGTAACCCCATCCTCCCAGATCGTGGGAACTCAGGCAGTTATGAATGTGATTGCAGGCGAGCGCTATAAGATGGTTCCGAAGGAGTCCAAGAAGATTATGCTGGGCGAGTTCGGCCAGACTGTAAAGCCGTTTAATCCGGAAGTACAGAAGAAGATCATTGGCGATGAGACACCGATTACGTGCAGGCCGGCAGATTTGATCCCGCCGCAGCTGCCAGAATTTGAGAAGGCATGCGCACAATGGAAGCAGCAGGATGAGGATGTATTATCCTATGCTCTATTCCCCAAGGTTGCGGAGGAATTTTTCAAGTACAGGGAGGCACAGCAGACAAAGGTAGATTCTACTGTGGCTGATACTGCCAACAAGGCTTATCCGGTATAAGGATAACAGCTGGAAGGAAAAGAAAACTCTATGTAGATGGAACGATCTGTCTGCATAGAGTTTTTTGTGTTACAATGATAATAAGCCACAGGCTATGTCGGAGTATGGATTTTATAGGATGTGCCTATGGGGAAAAATTTACATTTTGCTTACAATTCTTGGCGAAAGCTTGAAGTTTTTGTGTTTTGGTTGACATATGGTGTCGAATATCCTTATAATGGATAGTATGCGAAATTATGTAAAAATAGTCAGATGGAGAGTACGGATGAAGAAGAAAAGAGTCCGACAGGGTGTTGCAGTGATGTTGGCCGTGTTGATGGTGATACATTCCTTTTCCGGATCAGGGCCGGGGATGGGGCTGGTCAGCTACGCGGATACGGTACGCCCGGCAGTAGTGAACGCCACTTCGCTGAATGTCCGCAGTGGTCCGGGAACATCCTATGGGATAGCAGGAAAGCTTACCAACGGAAGCTCAGTGAACGTCATAGGCGAGACCACAGGAGCAGACCGAAAAGTGTGGTATCAGATCGAATATGGTGGAGGAAAGAAAGGATATGTATTGTCTACCTATCTGAAATTTCCTGTGTCATATTCCAATGATATGAATTTTGAAAATTATCTCAATTCTCAGGGATTTCCGGAAAGCTATAAGCCGGGACTCAGACAGCTTCATGCCGAGTATCCCAACTGGGTGTTTAAGGCACAGCACACCAACCTCAATTGGGATGATGTCATCAGCAATGAGAGCGTGATAGGAAGAAACCTGGTGCACAGCAGCAGTGTATCTTCCTGGAAGTCTACGGCGGAAGGAGCCTACGATTGGAATTCCAGTACCTGGCCGGGGCTGGACAGCGGTTCGTATGTAGCTGCTTCGGATGAGATTATTCGTTATTATATGGATCCGAGAAATTTTTTGGACGATAAGTATGTATTCCAGTTTCTTGTACATAGTTATAATGCATCGGCTCAGACAGCGGACGGCTTAAGAAGCATGGTTCAGAATACGTTTTTGGGCGGGAATACCAATGTAAGCGGAGCCATAGACTGGAATGGTGGAACAGGAAATGGAGGAAATACGGGGCCTGGAGCATCCACAGGGAACGGAAATTCTACTGGAGGGGCCAGCCAGACCGGGCCTGGAGCATCCACGGGAAATGGAAATTCATATGGCGGACCCAGCTTGACGGGCCCGGGAAATTCTGCGGGAAATCAAGGGACTTCCTCCGGAGGAGCCAGCCAGACCGGCCCCGGAAGTTCTGTAGGAAATCAGGGAAGCACATCAAACGGAGGGGCCAGCCAGACCGGCCCTGGAAGTTCTGTGGGGAATCAGGGAAACTCATCAAACGGAGGAGTAAGCCAGACAGGTCCCGGAAGTTCTGTAGGGAATCAGGGAAGCACATCAAACGGAGGAGTAAGCCAGACAGGTCCCGGAAGTTCTGTAGGGAATCAGGGAAGCACATCAAACGGAGGAGCCAGCTTAACAGGCCCGGGAAATTCTGCGGGAAATCAAGGGACTTCCTCCGGAGGAGCCAGCCAGACCGGCCCCGGAAGTTCTGTGGGGAATCAGGGAACCACATCAAGTGGAGGAGTAAGCCTGACAGCTCCGGGAAGCGCTATATGGAATCAAGGAACTTCCTCTGGAGGGGCCAGTCTGACAGCTCCTGGTAGTTCCACAGGGAATAAAGGAATGTCTTCAGGTGGGGTAAGCCTGACAGCGCCAGGGACATCTGCAAGCAACAATCGAACCAGCAATGTCAGTTTTACTGCGCTGGGAACTGCGGCGGTCGGCAATCTGTATACAGGGAAAGCCAGTTTGACCACATTGGGAACACAGAGTGGAAGCTTGAACCATTTTGGCGCTTCCATCAGCAAGAAAGAGACCAACCGGGTTGCGGTGGCAATCAGTCCAGGATTGACGACAGGGCCAGGAGGCAGCACAGGAAACTCAGGAGGCAGCACGTCAGGATCGGGAAGCTATGCTTCTGATCCAGGGGCAGGAGTCTCAAGTGGGCCAGGGGCAGGAAGCGCTAGGGAGCCAGGGCCAGGATCAGGCAGCATCGGCAGTGATCCAGGGCAAGGAGTTGGATCCGCAGGAGGCACTGGCACGGCTTCTTATGTGGATATTATCATGAATGCAGGTGCTCAGTCTGGCGTGAATCCTTATGTTCTGGCAGCTATGATTATTCAGGAACAAGGAACCAATGGAACAGGAAGATGCATATCTGGAACCGTAGCAGGGTATGTTGGATATTATAACTTCTTCAATATAGAAGCATACCAGTCGGGATCCATGGATGCTGTCTCAAGAGGACTTTGGTATGCCTCTCAGTCCGGAAGCTATGGAAGGCCATGGAATAGCGTGGATAAATCCATCTTAGGAGGCGCTTTGTATTATGGAACCAATTATGTGAATGCAGGGCAGGATACCTTCTATCTGAAAAAATTTAATGTACAGGGAAGCAACCTTTATAAACACCAGTATATGACCAACATTCAGGGGGCAGCCTCAGAAGGGGCAAAACTGGCGGAGGCTTATGGTGCTCAGGTAAAACAATCGGCCCTGGAATTCAAGATTCCGGTCTACTTAAACATGCCTGGGACAGCCTGCACGAAGCCAGAGGGGAACGGAAGCCCCAACAACAAGCTGTCTGGCCTTGGAGTGGAAGGATTTGCCATTACTCCTACGTTCAGCCAGGATATTACTTCTTACAATCTGATTGTAAGCCCATCCGTATCTTCTGTCACGGTCAATGCAGTGCCTTTGGCATCTACGGCATCCATAAGCGGTGCAGGAACGATACAGCTTCAGAATGGCAACAATGAGATTATGGTTTCCGTGACAGCACAGAACGGAACCGTGAGAAATTATGTGATCCATGTAGTGAGGCAGGATAATGGCCCGGC
>JAETTS010000338.1 GCA_021769025.1 Enterocloster bolteae | reverse complement strand
TGCTCCCGCAATCCTCAAAAACATTCAAAATCCGCCCTAATCGGGCTACTTTTTCATGTTTTTGGCGGGTCCCAAGGCCAAAAATCCTCTTGCAAGCAAGCTTGCATCGGATTTTTTACCTTTTGACCCTGGTATCATGACATTGCATGATTGTCTCATAATTTCCTATTCCAGTTTTTCTATACCCATGACAGGCAGGCGAACCTGCTTAAATCCAGTTCCCCGAATCATAATCTCAGCCTCTCTCTTCCCGTCCTTAGTCACATATCGTTCCGGAAGAAGGATTGTATAGGTGCTGGCCGTTTCAAACAGAGAATTCATCTCAAACACCAGCTCCCCCTGTTCCACCTTCCATGTCTCCACCTCTCCTCCCATAGAGTAATGGGCATCGCTCTTTACAAGGTAAGCTTTCTCCTTGTCATAGGGCTGAACTTTAAACACAGCACTTCCATGAGGCCCCACAGTTCCCAGGCAGACAGTCTGTCCCACTTTCACATCTGTACGATACTGGCCTGAATAAAATTCCGCCACAAGCCAGCTTCCAGAATCCAGCCGCCGCAATTCCCGTTTTGATTTTCCTTCGACCCTTTCCTCCATCCAGTCAGATACCATATCCTGGTTCAAGACAATCTTTGCCGGTATGTCCTTCTCATCATCCCAGTTTATAAGAACCAGATTGTGCCATCCCTTCTCCTTCACCAGAATATCAACCAGACCAGGGAACCGTTCTTCTCCAAAAAGATTCCTCACTTCCACCCTCCGCTCCAACACAGGAAGGATATGCTTCATCTGATACAGCCTATCGTCATCTATCGTCTTTAATGGTTCCGTGGAGCACACAAGGCCTCCTCCCATATATTGGTTAACCACCGCTGTCTTCACTTCCTCCTCATCAAGAAGCCCCAGTGTCAGGCGCAGTCCCCGCTTCATCCTTTTCTGTCTGCGCACCATCAAAGCGTCCGGGTCATTGTTCCACCACTGATTCATATAATACCGCAACAGATTCTGCTTCACCGTAAATGGCAGCGCCTTCCCGTCCCGGTTGATGTCAGACCGCCACATAGAAAGCACATCCGCCCCCATCCGCTGTCCATCTACCAGGCCAATGACAGGATCATACAAGCCTCCGCACATGAGAAAATAGGCCCCTTCCCCCATCCCCTCACGGACAGCCTTCACTGCCCTGTAATACGCCTGTACAAGAGAAACCGTCTTATCAAAATAATTCCCTTGCCCATAAATCACCGCTGCCCTTGTAAAATCCAGTTTATGATACGTATATCCCCAGTCAAACGTCAGCTTCCGGTAAAGTTCTGTAAAATATGGATATACCTCTGGGTTGGTAATATCAAACACCTGGTAAACCGTATCATTCATGGGAAACAGAATCGGACTGCCTTCCCTGTCCCTTAACATCCACTGCGGATGGGCACTCCATACACTTGCTGTCTCATGGGCAATAAACGGACTGGTCCAGATCCCAGCTTCCATTCCTGCCTCTTTAATCTCCCGGGCCACCTCTTTCATGGGACGTGGAAATTTTTCGTTGGGCTCCCATTCTCCCAAAGTAATCTCCCAGCCCTCATCCACCTGGAACACATCAAAAGGAAGCTTTTTCTCCCTGATCTGCGCCAGGTTTTCTGCCACATCTTCGTAGCTTACCGTAAGGCCATAATAATACCAGGTACAGAAGACAGACGGTGTTTTTCTCTGTCTTCTGGCTCCATAGATGGCCGCCTTTCTCCTGGCATAATCCCCAATCAGACGATTTTCCCCTTCCCCGGTCCGAATCAGAAGTTCCTCCCCCTCAAACTCAATTCCCGGATAGAGCACAACCTGGATAGATCTGCATCCACAGATCACCAGCCCTTCTGATCCCTCCGATTCTCCTGCCTGAATCTCGCAGTCCACAAAGCTATTTCTGCCTGTCAGAAATCCAAAAAGAAGATTCATCCCACAGCCATGAAACATGGTCAGTGAGTCACTGTGTACCACATGTCCTCCTCCTGTTTCCTCCCTGTCCCCGGTCTCCAGCATACCGCCTCCGGCATCTTCCAGCCTTTCATCTGTGACCCCAGGGCAAAAAACCGAAGGGATATCATTTTTATGACGGCCCTGGCGGTAGACCATACACTCTGCCAGCCCCTTCCCTCTGATGGTAAAATCCTCCGCTTTCCTGATAACCACATAATTCATCTCCCGAAGCGTCACAGGATCTTCTCCTTTGCCCCACACCCTCATCCTCATCTTCAATCCATGAGATTCCCAGACAGAAGAAACATGCACCGCCACATGGTCATCCTCCCCATAATCCCCTTGTACTGCCAGTCTTACCCATTTCCCTCCTGTCTCATAAAGCACATCCTGGGAAAATCGGAGGCTTACACCATCCTTTTTATACTCCATACAATCTCTCCCATCCCTTTATCTGCCTGTTTTTGTTCCTATGGTCATCCCTCTCAGAACCCCTTCCCTTCTTCAGCCGTCAATATCCCCTGAAACTCATTAAATTTCGTCTCTTCAGTCTTCCTCATCAACACAGTCAACGTCCCATCCTCTGAAAACACCAGCTTAAAATGAATGGCCGCCACACACTCATCCACCAGCCAGGTGCAGATATAAAGGGTATAACGGTCACACCAGGCTGCTGAAGAGACACAATACTGATCATATTCCGGGAATCGGCATCCTATCTGCCGTCCAAATCCAAAAGACAGTCTGTGGATTCCCCTCTCATTCTCATACTCCAAAATCCCCTGATTCTTGTCATCAAACGAAACACTCATGCGATAAAAACCATCATTATTGGGATAAAAATAGTAGTCCTTCCCGTTCACCCTCTCCTGAGTCATCGGCAGAGTCAATTTCCCCATCTCCTCAAGCACCGGCAGAGTCAATTTCCCCACCATCCCGGCAAGCCTTTCCTGGCCTTCCCCGGCCCTTTGATCCTCCGGCAGCGGCTCCTCCCCTAAATGCTCAAACAGCTCCGTCACAAGATCATTTCTGATCATATCCGTTCCATTAGGTATCCCTTGCGTATCAGCAGTGGTAACGATCACCATATCCTGCTTCGGAAAACATAAAGTATCCTGGCTGCCCATCCCCAGCATGGCAAAACCGTCATCCGGCATTTTCCAAAACTGATAGCCATATCCCCAGTCAGCCATAGAACTCATGATCGTCGGTGTCTGAAATGCAAGAGCTTTGTCCAGATACCACTTGGGGTACACCTGCCGTCCCCCTTTCCTTCCATAATCCTCCGGGTGTTTCCCCCCATTTAACAGCATCAGCCCCACCAGCATCATATCCCTTGGCTTTGCCATCAATCCCGTTCCCCCCATAGAGACTCCCGACGGATCCGGTATAATATAGCTTTCCTCCGAAAATCCAATCCCTCTTAGCACCCGTTCCTTTAAGAAATCCAGAAGCTTCCTGCCTGTCAGCTTCTCCACCAAAGCACAAAGGGTATGAGATGCCGACGTATCATACATAAACACCTGCCCCGGCCGATGAGCAGGAACCGTCTGAAAAAAGCTTCTCACCCAATCCTCCGTCGTGCTGGTCTTATTGTAAGTCGTCATATTGTGGCAGCTCTCCATCTTCAGCATATCCTCAATGGTCATTTCCTCCATCCAG
>JAETTS010000337.1 GCA_021769025.1 Enterocloster bolteae | reverse complement strand
TGAATATATGAAAGAGGAGCCTCGCAAGCCAGCCTTTTTTGCTTACTATACCATGACTTACGGCGTTACCGCAGGCATTGCCTTTTCCGGCAGCCTGATCACGCTGTATCTGTTTTATGAGCTTCTGACATTGGTTACGTTTCCTCTGGTGCTTCACCCTCTATCCAGGGAGGCGGCCCATGCCAGCAGGAAATATCTGTATTATTCCTTGGGAGGAGCGGCGTTTGCTTTTCTGGGCCTGGTTCTTGTGCTGGGCTTTTCAGCCACAGGGAATACGGAATTTCTGGCAGGAGGTATGCTGAATCAGGAGTTGGCCCAGGGGTATGAAAATGTACTTTTAACCTTCTATGTCCTGGCATTTTTTGGCTTTGGAGTCAAGGCAGCCTTGTTCCCGTGCCATGGGTGGCTTCCAAAAGCCACGGTGGCTCCCACTCCAGTGACAGCCCTGCTCCATGCAGTGGCTGTGGTAAAGTCCGGGGCTTTTGCAATTCTGCGGCTGACGTATTTTAGCTTTGGAACTGATTTTCTGCGGGGAACGTGGGCCCAGTGGACCGTGATGGCAGCGGCTTTGGTCACCATTGTCTATGGTTCTACCATGGCAGTGAGAGAGGTACACTGGAAGCGCCGTCTGGCGTATTCAACCATCAGTAACCTGTCCTATATTTTGTTTGGCGCTTCCATCATGAGCCCTCTGGGGCTGGCAGCGGCCTTGTGCCATATGGTTGCCCATGCTTTTATGAAGATCTGCGGATTCTTCTGCGCAGGTGCGGTGATGCATCAGACTGGAAAGACCCATATCTATGAACTGGACGGCTTAGGCAGGCAGATGCCAGTGGTATTTGGCTGCCTGACAGTATCAAGCTTATCCCTTATGGGAATTCCACTGTTTGCAGGATTTATCAGTAAATGGAATCTATGCCAGTCAGCCTTTGCCTATGGAGGGGAAGCGGTAAAGGGAGGCATACCAGGGGGATTTCTTCCCTATGTGGGAGTGGCGGTTATCCTGTATTCTGCCTTGATGACAGCCATTTATATGCTGACTGTATTGGTTCGGGCGTATTTTCCAAAGACAGGGACGGTAATGGAACATGGGAACGGAAAGAGGGGGTTTCATGATCCCAACTGGATGATGGTTCTTCCCCTGATTCTGTTTGCCGTGATGATCCTGGTGATAGGGCTTCACTCGGCACCGTTTATGAGACTTTTCTTATCCATAGGAGGTGAGGCAGGATGAAAGAGGCCATAGACTTGGCAATACCTGGATTCTGTGGTATGGGAATGCATTTCAGGCTGGACGGATTCCGGCTGGTATATGTCTGCATTGCAGTTTTTATGTGGATTGTCAGCGGCGTGTTCTCCAGGGAATATATGGCCCACTATAAAAACCATGGAAGATATTATTCGTTTTTCTGGGCCACTTTTGTGGCTACCGTGGGGGTGTTTCTGTCAGCGGATCTCTATACCACCTTTATCTTTTTTGAGATTATGTCTTTTACCTCCTACGTGTGGGTAGCTTTTGACGAGCGGAGGGAAAGCTTAAGGGCGGCGCAGACCTACCTGGCGGTGGCGGTGATCGGCGGTATGGTGATGTTAATGGGGCTGTTTCTTCTGTATGACTTGTTTGGAACCCTTGAGATGGATGAACTGGGAGGAATGGCGAAAGCAGTGTTAAACGGCGCATCTGCGGGAAGGCCTGCCTTGGGCGGCAGTGTATTCTCTTCTCCTGTGACTCAGCTTTACACGGCGGCAGCCCTTTTGTTGTTCGGTTTTGGAGCTAAGGCGGGATGCGTTCCTCTCCATATCTGGCTTCCCAAGGCTCATCCGGAGGCGCCTGCTCCAGCCAGTGCGCTGCTGTCCGGGATTCTGACCAAGGCAGGTGTTTTTGGTATTGTCTTTGTGTCCTGTGTTCTGTTTGAGGAAAATAGGGCCTGGGGGACGTTGATTGTTGGATTGGGGTTGGCTACTATGTTTTTGGGAGCCTTTTTGGCGGTGTTTTCCATCAATCTTATGAGAACCCTGGCCTGCTCTTCGGTCTCCCAGATCGGATTTATCCTTACAGGAATCGGCATGTCCTGTCTGCTTAAAAGCATAGGGGAGGACAATTCCCTGGCGGTAAGGGGAGCCTTTCTCCATATGGTAAACCATTCTCTGTTTAAGCTGGTGCTGTTTCTGTGCGCCGGGGCAGTGTTTATGAATCTCCATCAGTTGAATCTCAATGATATCCGGGGATTTGGCCGCAGGAAACCAGCGCTTAGGTTCTGTTTCCTGATGGGAGCTCTGGGAATCGGCGGCATCCCTCTTTGGAGCGGCTATATCAGCAAGACGCTGATTCATGAGAGCATCGTGGAGTATATGGAAATGGTTGGCCACTCTGCAGTCTGGAAAGGAGCAGAATGGGTATTTCTGTTTACCGGCGGAATGACTGTGGCCTATATGCTGAAGCTTTTTGTGGCGTTGTTTGTGGAGGAGCATCCCAGCCGGCAAAAGGAGTTTGATGAAAAACCGGCTATGAACCTGGCCAGCCGGACGGTTCTTATGGTGGCAGCCGGGCTCCTTCCGGTGTTTGGTATGACGGCTCATCTGACAATGGATAAAATTGCGGACGCAGGCCAGGGATTTTTTAATGGAGGCGGACATGGGCATGTGGTCTCCTATTTCTCCCTGGTGAATCTGAAGGGCGGCCTGATTTCCATAGGGATTGGAATCCTTTTGTATGTGGCGGTGATCCGTTGCCTTTTAATGGAAAAGGAGGAAGGAACCCAGGGGAAACGGTATGTGGATCGTTGGCCTTCCTGGCTGGATCTGGAGAATCTGGTTTACCGTCCGGTGCTGGAGGTTGCCCTACCAGGAATCTGTGGAGCCGTGTTTGGATGGTTGGATCAATATCTTGTATCTACGGTTGTGACGGTGTTTCTGGCAGTATCCACAGTGGCAGGCCGGTGTGCAGACCAGGCGGTGGATGGACTTGTGCGTCTGGCCAGAGCAACGACTCACAGCCAGAAGCCGGAGCCGAAGCATCACGACAGCAACCAGGCAGCCTATGCTTTGGGACATATGATTGACAGGCTGGCTGCTATCCGAAGTTGGATAAGGCAGCTGGGAAAAGGGGCTGGAAAAGAGACAAAGGCAGCAGGCGAACGTGGCTCTGTGATACCGGAACTGATCCGGAGAGAGCAGGAGTTGAAGGTGACAGGGAAGCTGGTGGAAGAAAG
The DNA here is from genome assembly GCA_021769025.1 of Enterocloster bolteae. The sequence continues at coordinate 436 of JAETTS010000337.1, read as the reverse complement.
CTTTTCCTTTGGACTTATGCTGTTCTGTGTGGGATTGTGTCTGACACTGGGATATCTGCTTGTGGTATTTTTTATCTGGTAAGGGTGTTTTAAGAAGGCCCGGATTCCTTGTTAGAAATTGTCTGGCAGGGATCCGGGCCTGTGATGTCTAATAGGGGTGGTACGTATGTATCTTGCCTAACCTCTTGCCTGGCCAGGACACTTCGGAAGATATTGCGTGGATTATCACCACAAAGATCCAGGCAGACTGGCGGTGATTGGAAAAAAACAACAGGTATAGAATTTCACACTCTATACCTGCTATTTCTATGACCTCATCGGGAATCGAACCCGAGTTTACGCCGTGAGAGGGCGTCGTCTTAACCGCTTGACCATGAGGCCTTATTATATTCAATTTATTTTCATAAAAAGTGGAGACAACAGGGCTCGAACCTGC
>JAETTS010000336.1 GCA_021769025.1 Enterocloster bolteae | reverse complement strand
CGTGTCCGATGGAGGCCAACACAGAGTCCCAGTCCTTAAATGCGTACCGCTTCATGACTTTTTCCATGAATTCCGGCTTGTTGATCTCCGTAAAATTGATCCCCTTGGCCTTGCAGTACCGGTCAATCATCTCCTTGCCCCGAAGGATATTGTCCTCCTTCAACTCCGTCTTAAACCACTGATTGATCTTATTCTTGGCCTGGGTACTCTTCACCACTGCCAGCCAATCACGGCTGGGCCCCTTGGAATTCTGGGAGGTAATAATCTCAATCTGGTCGCCGTTCTGAATCTCATAGTCAATATTCACCAGCTTACCGCCTACCCTGGCTCCGACCATCTTGTTGCCCACTGCGCTGTGGATAGCATAGGCAAAATCTATGGGTGTAGAGCCGCTGGGAAGGGTCTTTACATCTCCCGAAGGAGTAAAGCAGTACACACTCTCCGAGAACAGATCCAAGTCGCCCTTTACCATGCTTAGGAATTCCTTGGAATCATCCGTGTCCTTCTGCCATTCCAGAATCTGCCGCAGCCAGCTTAGCTTTGCCTCTTCCTTGCCGTCTGCTATGGTACCGCTGCCGCTCTCCTTATATTTCCAGTGGGCAGCAATTCCGAATTCTGCCGTCCGGTGCATCTCATAGGTACGGATCTGAATCTCAAATGGCTGCCCGGTACTGCTTATCAGAGTCGTGTGAAGGGACTGATACATATTAGGCTTAGGCATAGCAATATAATCCTTAAACCGTCCTGGAATAGGCTTATACATTTCATGGATCACCCCCAGGGCCGCATAGCAGTCCTTCACCGTCTCCACCATAATCCGGACAGCAAACAAGTCATAGATCTGATCCAAAGTTTTATTCTGCTTCACCATCTTTTTATAGATGCTAAAGAAATGCTTGGCTCTTCCACCTACACTGGCCTCAATTCCAGCCTCCTCCATGTGGTTCTTTACTTCCTCCACAATCTCCTGGACAAATGAATCTCTGGATTCCTTGCGCAGATTCACCTTCTCCACCAGATCATAATACACCTCCGGCTTCAAGAACTTAAGTGAAAGGTCATCCAGTTCAATCTTAATCTTGGAAATACCCAGACGGTCTGCAATAGGTGCGTAGATCTCCAGGGTCTCCCTGGCCTTCTCCTTCTGCTTTTCCGGCTTCCAGAACTGGCCGGTTCTCATGTTGTGGAGGCGGTCTGCCAGCTTAATGATGATCACCCGAATATCCTTGGCCATAGCCAGGAACATTTTCCGTAGGTTTTCCGCCTGAATCTCCACCTTATCCTTATCCCAGGACAGCTGGGTTAACTTGGTAACACCATCCACAAGAAATGCTACCTCAGAGCCGAAGTCCCTGGCCAGCTCCTCCAAAGTCATTCCTGTATCCTCCACCACATCATGGAGAAGGCCTGCCGCGATGGTTTCCTTGTCCATCTCCAGATCCGCCAATATGATGGCAACACAAAGAGGGTGAATGATATATGGTTCACCTGATTTGCGTTTCTGATCCTTGTGAGAGTCTCTGGCAATCCGGTAAGCCTTCTCCACCAGAGTAATGTCATCCGAAGGATGGTAACGGTATATGGTATTTATCATCTCCTGGTACAGCACCTCAGGGCTGGTAAATGAAGCCGGTGCTTCCAGTTCTGGCTCTCTATTCTCATTTAAAGGTTGTTGTATCATAGACATCACCTTTTCTAAATGTAATGATTGGTAACCGTTCACAGGTCACGGGAACAATTACAGTTAATGTAAGTATTATAAGTTTATTTACTGAAAATTGCAACATTTTTTAGAATCCTCCCTTTCAAATGCCCTCTCAAAACGAAAAGAGGCTATCCTGTGACAACCTCTTCGTTCATTTACCATATATAACGAATATTCTATACCTCATCCGCCAAAAGCCTTTCCACATCCAAAAGCCCCCACCCCTGCTGGTTCCTTGGAAGCCCCAGATCCACTGCCCGCTCCCGAAGCCTCAGCTTCACGTCCCGATTGGTCATCTCCGGATATTTCTCCAGAAGAAGGGCAATAGCCCCTGCTACAATGGGTGTAGACATGGAGGTCCCGCTTTTTGCAGAATACTGTGTAGGGCTGTTGGAGCAACTGATGATCCCTGCACCAGGAGCTATGATCTCCGGTTTGCAGATGCAGGCTCCTGTAGGCCCCCGTCCCGAATAATCCACCATACGGCTGCCCATGACATTAACCTCCTTGTGGTCATCCGAACACCCTACCGTGATCACCTTGCGGCTGATCCCCGGCGTAGTCACAGTCATGCGGCCCGGCCCGTTATTTCCTGCCGCCACTACCATCACCAGGCCGTCATCCCAGGCCGCATCCACCCCCCGGACAAGGGCAGAGTTTTCCGACATATTCCGCCTGGAATAAGCACCTACGGAAATGTTGACAATCCGGATCCCCAGCCGCTCCCTCTGTTCCCGGATCCACCGAAGGCCCGCCAGCACATCCGAGGCAAATCCATTGCCTTTGGCATCCAGCACCTTTACAGAAATGATGTTGCATCCAGGGGCCACACCGCAGTATCTGCCGCCTGATGCTTCGCCATTTCCCCCGATGATGGCAGAGATATGAGTGCCATGCCCGTTGTCATCATAAGGAGTGCGCCTCCTTTTTAGCACATCATAAAAGGCGGTGATCCTGTCATCAAAATCTATATGGGGATAAATCCCCGTATCCAGAATAGCCACTCCGATATCACGGCCTGTATAGCCATAAGAAGAAGGGCCATTGCAGTTAATAAACTGTCTTGCCTGATTCAATTTCTATTTTCCTTCTGATTTCCTTATATTTAAGATATTCCAAATCACAGGAAACTGCCATTCTTCACGGCTTCGAAAATAAGCGGGAAATTCTCCTGATAACTCATTCCCGATCTGCCCTTCCATGTACCATGGCCACATAGGCGCTGGGTGTCATCCCTGTCTTTGTCCATAGATGTACCGTCATCCATCTTAAGAATTTCTTCATAATCTTTTTAAACAATCTACAATCTTTTCTTATAACGGTATGCTATACTAATACCATAATAATTGCACAAATCACAAACCCTTTATCCTTTGAAAATCCTAGATTCTAAAGAAAAGAGATAACACCTCGTATCCAACCGATACGAGGTGTTTTTCGTTATCTTCTTACGATTTGCTGTCCTATTTCTTACCCTGCCACAGCTTAGAAACCGTCAGCGCACATTCTTAAATAGGTCACAGAAATCAAAGGTGGCAAAATAATCCTTTGGTGTCTCCGCCCTGCGGATCAACTCCACAGCTCCGTCTTCCTTCAGAAGAAGCTCCGCCGATTTTAACTTCCCATTATAATTATATCCCATAGCAAACCCATGGGCACCTGTATCATGAATCACCAACAGATCCCCTATCTCGATCTTGGGAAGCATCCGGTCAATGGCAAACTTGTCATTATTCTCGCACAGAGAGCCTACCACATCATACTTATGGTCACATACTGCCTGCTCCTTGCCCATGATTGTAATATGGTGATAAGAGCCATACATCGCAGGCCGCATAAGGTTTACCGCACAGGCATCCACGCCGATGTATTCCTTATGAATATGTTTCTCATGAATCGCCTTTGTCACCAGACAGCCGTACGGCCCCAACATAAACCGGCCCACC
>JAETTS010000335.1 GCA_021769025.1 Enterocloster bolteae | reverse complement strand
GGGAATACTGATTTTCTGCTTATCCTTCTCCTCAATATACCTTGCACTCACCAACTCTCCAGCATCGTTAATCCACAATTCAATGGGCGCCGCCGCCATGGTCTGAGACATCAGATAATGTTCCATCAACTCCGTATCCCCTGCCTCATAAGCATACTCATACGTACGGTACAACAAATCCATCATCCCCAAATCCTACTCCACCTCCTCTGCAAACGAAAAATTAACCCGAGGAGAAAATGTCTTCCTTACCGCACTCCGAACCACCTGTTCCTTCGGACAATCCTCCGGCCGGCAGCACAAAATCCTTCCGCCCCTCATCTGAGGATACCAGAAACGCACCACCATCCGGTCCTCCCCTGTCTCATCCGGATATCCGATAGAATGATACTGAAGCCCCAAATCCATATCCATACTGTCATAGGCTCCCGTCCCACTTCCAAACTCCACCGGCTCCACATAAGCCTGGCATTCCCTTGCCCCTAAAAAAATGTCCCTTCGCCCCCCTGCCTCCAGGCTGCGCAAGGCAATAAAATAATGCTTATTCTCATTCCAGTCCCCCTTCAGTTCCGGCCGGTTCCCATTAAACTCAAAATGTACCCTTACCTGATACTCCACATCCCTCAAATACGTATATCTCGCCAAATCATTCCCCTGGTAACCTACAGGCCGAATCCCCTTCCCCTCCATTCGGATAAGATTCATAATCCGGATTTCATCCACAATCCACACAATAGACGGTTTCCAATAAATACTTTCCGTAATTCCCTTTATGCTCTGAGGCGTAGGAATCTGCAGACTACTCTTTTCACCGCCGATTTTTGTCACCGGATCCGTAAATAAGGCATACTTTCCCCATACCCGATACGTTATTTCATTCTTCATGACTCACCTCCCTACAAAGATAAAAATTCCAAGGCCTGCTCCTGCTTAATCCCAACCGTCTTATCATAATACCCCTCTCTCAAGATTAAGACTCCAGACAGAGGCGACATCAAAACCCCCTCCTGGTAATCCCGTACCCTGTTTCCATACAAACTCACAAAATACGGCCTGGCCTCTCGCAGAAAGTCTCTCACTTCACCCAAAGAAAACCTTCCCCCTCTTTCTATAACCTGTCCAATCAAATCCCTCCCCTTTCCATAGGGTACCAGAACCGATACCGTATCCTCATCAATCACTTTAAACTTCTTTGCTGCTGTCTCAAAAGGAAAGGCCAGCTTCCATTGATACTCACCTATCCTCCCCCGATAGCGCCTCATCAATATCTGCCTTCCTTCCTTGGTAAAATACGAATACAAATCCTCCAATTCCCCATCGCCAGACAATGGATATCCCATCTGTTTCTCAATATCACTTGCACCAAAATATTTCTTATAATAATCCCTCATTGCCATAGGCGATAAAAGACTATACCCATACGCCTCAGGCCTGCGTCTATATGTATCCAGAACCGCCTTTGTCTTTTCTTCCCCTACGGCAACAGTTGTCATAGACCCCAGCTTCTCATCCTTTATATTGACAATGTAGGCAATTCCACTCTTCTCCTGCTCCCCATGCCGGTTGCCCCGGCCGCTGGACTGGGCAATCGAATCCAGCCCTGCCAGATTCCTTATCACTCCCTCAAAGCTTACATCCACACCTGCCTCCAACACGCTGGTGCTAACGCAGATTACCGATTGCTTTTGCTTCAACAAGTCTTTCAGATGCCCAATGACATCACTGCGATGAGCCGGACAAAGCTCTGTGGTGACATACAGAACCTCTGTCCCTTTGTCTGCTTCCTTTCTCAGTCCCTCATAAATTTCTCTGGTTATCTTTTTGGTGTTCATCACCACCAGAAGACTTCTCACACCAGCCTTCACTTCTTTGATGAATTCTACCGCCTTTCCTATGGTATATCCTCCCTCTATAGTCCTGTCTCTTACCTCCATCCGCTGAAACTGATGAAACTTCCCCACCACATCCGGTATGATTTCCTTCACTGATTTCATTGGCTCCTTAAACTTTATAATACGTTTTTCCAAATCCGGCTGGGTTGCCGTACATAGCAGAATGGTGGTATTGCATCCTACGTACAAAAACTTCACCAGCTCCCCAAATAACTTCATAGTTTTCAGCGGAAGAGTCTGAACCTCGTCCAAGACAATCACCGATTCCGCCAGATTGTGCATTCTTCTGATATTCTGTGTGCCGGAAGCAAACACCGTATTCAAAAACTGCACTGTAGTAGTAAAAACAAAAGGAGAATTCCATCTCTCTGTCAATAACCTGTATTGCTCCGCAGAAAGGTTATGCTCCTCCTCCTCCTTCGCCTCAACCACAACATTGGAATGATGCTCCAGAAGCTCTCCTCCACATCCAAGCACATCCCGCACTACAGCAGCATTCTGTTCAATGATACTGGTGAATGGAAGAACCTGTATAATACGGCCAGAACCCGTCTTTTCCTTCCCCTGCATATGCCTTAGAGCCATACGCATACTTGCCAGAGTCTTCCCTCCACCCGTAGGAACCGTCAGCTTATACACACCCACAGGCCATCCCCCTGCCTCATAGCAAGCTTCCGAGATTTCTTCCCGCAGCTCCTTAATTCTCTTCTCCGACAATGTTCCCGGTACATTCCCACGCAGCCTGCCAAGAAAAACCTCCAGCCTTCTCTCATACTCCATCCAATCCCGGCATCCAGTCTCCGGCTGCTCTTCCCCACCTTCCATAAAAATTCTGGTATTTTCCCTGTCACTGTCAATGAGACAGCTGTACAAAAACTTAATTACCAGGTGAACCTGAAACGATGTAAACTCAATCACACGTCTTGTCAGATTCTCCATCTCCCCTACAGCCTCCAAGAATAGTTCCCGTATCTCTGTCCCAGAAAAATGACGCTCAAACTCTCCTTTTATACATTCATATTCCTCCCTCTTATTGTTCCCATAAGCCTCCATCCGGTTCCAAAGAGGCGTGGAAGTATCCGGCCCCAGATAATCCCTCAAGCCCCCGTGATGGCTGGCGATGACCATAGCCAGAATCTCCCCGGTTATTTCCGATGAAGATATCTTTTTCTCACAAAGCTCCTCCATCACATAAACAGCTCCAAAAATCCCATGATCCACACTGCCCTTTCTGGGCGGAGCACCTATCTTTCCCAACTCGTACTGCTCGCATCCATACAGGTAAGCCTGATATGCGTCGCCATATTTGCCGCTGTCATGTAAAATTCCCAAAAGCCTGCCTGTCCTCGGCAGCTTTAACTTAGCCGCAAACTGTTCAGAAAGGGCAGCTGTTTCCTCCAGATGTGATGTAACACTTTGATATAAAACGGTTTGATTGGGTTGTACCTTAAAGTGGGCAGATTTCATGCTTCTCCTTTTCTTCATGTAAAATCAGTAAATGATTTCATTAAGATGTTCCTATTGCATGGTTATAAATCAAAAGGGAAATAGATTGGTAAACGATTCTGTTACATGAATTTCGAAAGGCGTGATTGGATAATGGAAAATCAAACATAAAAAGAGATTAGGTAAAATAACAAGAGTGCGATCCTGTACTCTTTAAATAATGGAAAAAAGTACGAAATGATCGCACGCAACAATTAAGACGAAGTATCCATTTCAATCCACATATGCAACCGACCAGATTACAACCGATTTCATAT
>JAETTS010000334.1 GCA_021769025.1 Enterocloster bolteae | reverse complement strand
ATGCCTCGTTATGTCCTGTAGCCGGAATCACCTCGGTCCGTACATCCCCGCACACATTGCAGGTGAGTGTCTCTATACCATCTGTTGTACATCCTGCCTCTTCATTGATCACCTCCGCATAGTCATGGACATGGGGAAGCACCTCCACATTTTCCGTTTCCATCAGCGTATTGCAGTCTGTACAACGCCGCTCTTTTGTTCCAAGTTCGGTATAGGTCGGCTCTTTTACTACTACCCACTCACCGGGTATATGCCCCTTGGCAGGAATCTCCTCTCTCTCTGTCTCCTTACAATTCCGGCACTGCTTCGCCTCAAAACCGTCTGTCACACAAGTGGCCTCCACTTGCTCGCACACCTCCCAGTCATGACCCAGTGCCGGAATGGTCTCTGCATGAAGATCTCCACAACTGCATCTGGTAAATATGGTTCCCGATTTCTGGCATTCTGCCTCCACTCGTGCCACCTCTTCCTCATACACATGGGTGTGTGTATCCGCCGGTGTTTCCTGTGCTAGAGTCGATGTCAAGGGCTGGGGCCGGGTTTCTGCTTCTGCATTTCCACTTTCACCTGAAATCTGAAGTTCCATCACTTTTACCGGAACCGCCCTCATCTCCAGCATGATACCGCAGTCCTGACAGAGCCTTGCCTCCAGACCCTCCGTCTCATCTGTAGGCTCCGCCAAAAGCTGCCATCCGTTGTCTGTGTGTCCTTTCTTTTCCAGACTCTCCACACGGCTTTCCCCGCATACACATTGCCAGACCTTTACACCTGCTTCTGTGCAGGTAGGTTCTTTTTCCAGAGTTTCTGTAAACTGGTGGGCATGCTCTCCCAGCTTCTGTTTTGCGCTGTCTTTCCCCAGTTCTTCCAGTTCCAATTTCTCTGCAACCTGACCGATCGCATAAGTGTCTTTAACAACCTTACCTGTACCATTTGTTTCTGTAGTGGTTCCGCATGCGGCCAGCAGCGGCATCCCAAGTAACAGGGAACCTGTCAGTATAATTTTCTTTAAATTTCCTTTTGTTTCTGCATACATCTTTTTCATAACACATTCTCCTTTTTCTTGTTTCTTTTCATTTTTGCTTACACATATGTAATGTTCCTGTTTTGGAGACCAGTTGCATTTTTCCAGAATATTTTTTTAATTTTTCTCCGATGCAAAAAGGACATAAAAATAACCGGCTAGTTCCCATAAAAACCAACCGGTCCTGATAAAACTATATTTTCATTTTCAAATATCCGCTGCTGTACAATAATCCTGCAGCGTTGCCCTTACTACCTGATATTGCGTGCGCCATCGGGAGATAATTGATTTATCCCGTCCCAGCGTCTCCGCCAACAGCTTATCTGAAAAATCAAAATCCCTCCGCAAAAACTCTGCATAGATTTCATACAAATTTTCAGGCTTCTTGGGATATGCCCTGCACAGATATTCCTGCAAAAACAGCTCTCCGCACAAAACAGCCTCATGAGGACAGAGCACTTGGTAAAACTCCCCATCTCCCGCCGGCTTTGCCTCATAAGGAGTTCCGTCCTCTTTCAACTTTAACTCCCTTAAAATATCCTTTGTCATAAAAATACGGACATACTGCCGGTCCCGTTTGCGAAGAGCCTTCTGCAAGTGATTCCAGTTCCAGAAAAAGCTGTCCAGCATCTGTTTTATAGCCTCCCGCTGCTCCATCTGTGCATAAGCATTATTCGTATCCTCCAGCCTGTCCTCCATAGTAATTTCCCTGTTACTTTCTTCTCCCACAGGTTTGTTCAGGCTCTTGATCTGGTTTTCCCCCCTGGCAATCCTCAGTACGGCCTCTTTCTTCTTCCCCTTAAGAGGCCTTCCCTCCGTCAGTTTATCCAGAAGCTCCTCCAGAGAACCAGGGACTCCCATCTCCTGCAGCCGCTGCAGGTCCCTTCCCAACTTTAAAATGCCTGGTAACCATTTATCCTGCACCTCTGGCATAGGGGCCCCACTCTGGTATTGCTCCCTGGCTGCTGTCACAGTCATGCTCCGGCTGTAGATCTTTCCTACGCAGGCCACAAAATTATAGGGATTTCCCCCCTTTGTAATGCCTGTATACACCTGCACAGCCGTCAAGAGCGCCTCATAAAAAATCCCTGGTTCAAATAAAACCTCTGCGGGTGATACATCGGAGGCTGTCCCTGTCCCATGCCCGGTGTATCGCAGCAGCTTTTCAATAGCATTTGAGTTGTAGGCCTGCATTACCCCCGTCAAAAGCGCTTCTTTCCCCGGATACGCCTCATACTTTTCCCGGCGCTGCCTCCGCTCCTCTATGGTCCCTTTAGGCATGTCTTTCAATTCACGCAAAAATTCTTCATGCGCATGTTCTACCTCTGATGCGGCCCGCAGCCTTTCTGACATATATTCTCTTCGTCTGCCCATCCCCTGCCTCCACTTACAGATTCATTATTCTGTGCAGAGTCTGCTGGATATCTCCAATCTCCAGTTCCTGTATGTCATCAATCACATCCCCCAGAACCTTGTAAGCCGTCAGGTCATAGATCGTAGCTCGTTCCAATACCGGACACCCGTTCTCCCTGGGGATCTCCCCATAGAAGATCCCTTCCACTTCCGTATCTTTCAGCCTCTCCACAAAACTTAGTGCATATTGAAGGATTACGCACATTGGCTTCGTCCCAAAGGTAATATCTGCCCGCACTACAGAATCATCCGGTATCTCCTCCAGAATGGACATCAAAAGTTTTAATCCAACAGCAACTCTCTGGTTTTCCTCCACCACAAGTTCTTTGATACAGCTCTTCTCTATGTTCAGCTCTAAAAGTTCCTCCTGCAAAAGACTGAGATTTGCAGGCGTATCCAGGTTGTCCGGGCGTATCGCCAGCACCTTTACCTCATCTCCCTGCTCATAATCATCTGCAATAATGGATACAATCGGAAAATGTGTCTCCCGGTTATTTTTTAATTCAAATGCATCCGGGTGATAGTAAAGCTTCAATAAATCCTTTGAAGTATGGGAAGAAATCACGGTAATATATGTCTTTATCATGTTCTTTTTTCTCCTCTTCCAATCAATACTTTTTTCCCACAAAAGGCAAATCCATACTTTCGTATTTTTTCTTTCGGAATCCCTTTTGACACAAGTAAGGCCTCATATTCTCTCTCTTCTATCTGACAAAGCGCCGTTTTCACTGTGTCAGCAAGTTCTTTCTCTTCTTCCACGTCCTGAACCTTGAATTCCAAAATAATTCCGTCACCTTCACGTTTTGGCTCCATCATCACATCATACCGTCCAAATCCACTTTCCCGATTAGAAGTTATAATATAACAATCAGACAATTCTACCAACAGTCCCAACACAAATCCATGATAAAAACGCTCTGGTTCTGTAACTTCAGAAGGATTTCTTCCCACATCAAAACTGCTAAAAGTCACCAGAGCCACTTTATTCATATAGTAGTTCATGGCCTTAACATCATCTGCCAACAGAGCCTTGATAAATCCGTTATATTCTCCCCTGCTCTTCCGAAACCATCCTTTCACCATGGTACGGAACATCTGCCTTACCTCCCGATTCGTCAGGCACAGTTCATAATCCGGATCTCCTGCCTCTTCATCCTCGTCAAATTCCTCATACCGGATCACTTTCAAATAGCCACTGGCCAACAGCAGGCTCCAAATTCCTTCCTCATTC
>JAETTS010000333.1 GCA_021769025.1 Enterocloster bolteae | reverse complement strand
TTAAACGTGGTATCACACACAATGGCTTCCGTAGTCATAAGCATCTCCGGCATGCCGCTTCCTCTCGGGCCTTCATACCGAATCACAAGAATGTCCCCTGGATGGATCTTGCCTGCCACCACGTCTCCGTGGGCCTCTTCCTCACTATCGTACACCCTGGCAACTCCTTTGTGGCTCCTCATCTCCTCAGCACAGGCCGAATACTTAATCACAGATCCTTCCGGGGCAAGATTCCCCTTTAAGATGGCCACAGATCCATTTTCCTTCACCTTCTCAAGGGGGAAGATCACCTCTTCCCTCTCCAGTCCATAGTTGTGAAGGTATCCAAGATTCCGTTCAAAGAACCCATCCTTCTGAAGCATCTCCAGGTTTTCTCCCAACGTCCTGCCAGTCACAGTCATAACATCCAGATCCAGATAATCTTTCAACATCCACTGAACCATAGGAATCCCTCCTGCAAACCAGAAACTTTCCGTCAGATGCTGGCCGCTGGGATTGATGTTGCACAGATGAGGGATCTTGTGGTTAATCTCATCAAACCATTCTATAGGAAGGTTCAGGCCTGCCTCCCTGGCAATGGACGGGAGATGGATGGTTGCATTGGTAGAGCCGCCGATGGCGCTGTGAATCACAATGGCATTTTTAAAGGCCCCTAGTGTCATGATCTGGCTGGGAGTAATCTCCTTTTTTGCCAGTTCCATGATCTTGCGTCCGGCCAGCCTGGCATATTCTAAAATATCTCTCATGGTGGCAGGAACCAGGGCGCTGCCGGGAAGGGCCATGCCCAATGCCTCGGCCATACACTGCATGGTGGATGCAGTTCCTAAAAATGTACACGCACCTACAGAGGGGCATCCCGTGATTTTATAGGCTCTGATCTCTTCCTGAGTGATGGCATCCTTTCGCTTTTGCCTTAAGGAGATGTCCCCGGCCACCAGGGACGTGGTCATGTCAGGCCCTGGCCTCATGCTGCCGCCTGGAAGGAAGATCGCAGGGATATCCATTCTGGCAGCTGCCTTCAGGTGAGCCGGGATCGATTTATCACAGGAACTGGACATTACCACGCCGTCCCAGGGCACTGCACTGGCATGAATCTCTACCATGTCACAGATGGCTTCCCTGGATGCCAGCACCACATTCATGCCGTCATGTCCCTGAGCGCAGCCGTCGCAGATATCCGTGATATGGTATTTGGCACCATACCCACCCCGTTCTAAGACTCCCCATTTCACCTGATCTGTCAGCTGATTCAGATGGACGCTGCCTGGGTGGGAATCCCCATACACATCCTCAATCAAAATCTGAGGCTTTGTGATATCTTCTTCCGACCATCCGCTTCCCAGTTCCAACGCATCAAACTGGGCCCACAGCACCCGTTCCTTTTGACTCTTCTGCTTCATAATGTTACCTCCTTTTGTAATGACAGCGAATAGATGATCCTCTGTTTTACCTTCTTACCTGCAATCTGTTCCAATGCCTTTTGATAGTAATCCATCTGGGTGCGGTATCGCTTCACCAGGATTTCCTCCTGGCCCTGTGGAATGTGATCCGTCTTATAATCAATGAGCACAAGGCCGTCTTCCTCTTCCAGGTATGCGTCTATGATTCCCTGAATCAACACCGGTTCTTCTGAGTCCCCGGCTCCAATCTCTTTTGCCGGAATCCCCATGATAAACTGCTGCTCCCTGCGGCATTTCCCCTCCGCCTGGGCCCTTACCAGCCGCCTGCCCAAAGGCGAGGACGCAAAACGCCAGATTACATCCTGCCTCACTTTTTTGGCCCCTTCCTGGGAAATCTTCTGGCTGTCAAGAAGTCCTTTCAACTGCTGCTGCACATCCTCCCGTGAAGAAACAGCTGTAAAATCCATCAGTTCAAGAATCCGATGATAGGCGCTTCCTCTCTTGGCCGCCTCTTCTATACGATGCCTTTCGATCCCTTCTCTGTTTTCTCCCTGCCCTCTCAGATCCTCCATCTCCTTCTGGGTGCCAGATTGTTCTTCTGTCAGATAGTCTGGCACCTTGGGCTGACAAAGTCCGTCAAAGTCATCGGCCTCCTGGCCCATCCTTTTCAGTTCAGAAACCGTCATCTTTGTATACAGGTTGATATCCTCCTTATAAGGATACAGATAGTTCAGACCATTCTTCAGCTGCTTCTCCATGGCCTCATCATAGACCTGGGTGATATCCATCCCCAGCAATTCTTCCTTGGACATCCTTTTCTCGATCTGTTTCAGCACTTCCGTGCGAACCAAGGATTCCACAGGAACCTCTGTCACCTGGAACAGGGGATTTTTCTGGGGACCAGTCATGAGAATCCAGTCCAGATAGGAAGCAGCTGTTGTCAAAATGGTATAGGGCAGTCTGTTGTAACCTGTAACCTGTGTCCATTTTTCCATCTTTTTTGCCAGGGATCGGTCAGTGCCTGTAAGAATCAACTTCTCCTTCGCCCTTGTCATGGCAACATAGAGAACCCGCAGTTCTTCTCCCAGGTTATCCAGATCCGTCTTCCGTTTTAATACTTGTTTCTTTAGCGTGCTTGTTTTTGTCCTCAGTTCCAGATCCAGGTAATCGGTCCCGATTCCTAAGTCTGAATCGATGATCAGCTTTCCCCTGACATCCTGCTTATTGAAAAGCTTTCCGGTTCCTGCCAGGAATACAATGGGAAATTCCAACCCCTTGCTTTTATGGATACTCATGATCCGAACCATGTTTTCATATTTGCCTGGGACAGCCCCTTCCCCGAAATCAGTCTCATACTTTTTCAGCTTATGAATGTATCGAATAAACTGGAACAATCCCTTATAGCTGGTTTTTTCATAGGCAGCCGCCTTCTCCACCAGCATGTCCAGATTGGCTCTTCTGGTCTCCCCAGCCGGCATGGCTGAGACATAATCATAATATCCCGTTCTGTCATAGACCTGATAGATCAATTCATGAATCGGAAGATAGACGGCCTGATACCGCAGAGCCTCCAGACACTCCTTAAATTGCACCAATTTTATATGTAAATCTGGAAATTCCTCCTGCCTGCCCCCCTTCTCTGTCCAATACCGAAACGCCCCATAGATCCCCCGGTCCTGCCCCTTATCCGTCTCCTTCTTGTAAGAAGACATCATCCACGCAAGTTCCTCATCTGTAATCCCGACAATAGGGGATGACAGCACAGATGCCAATGGAATATCCTGCATAGGATTGTCAATAACCGAAAGCATAGCCAGAACCGTCTCCACCTCTATGGTATCAAAATATCCGGTTCCCGTTTCTGTGTAAGCCGGAATCCCTTCCTGGGTCAGTACATTGAGAAATGCCTGGCTCCATCCGCTGATGCTGCGAAGCAAAATCACCATGTCTCTGTATTCCGCCAGGCGATAGCACTGCTTCTCTTTGTCCCAGATCCCGAATCCCCAGGCCGGATCCGTCAATTCCTGGATCTTGGCTGCGATCATCTTGGCCTCCATCTCCTTGCTGGTATAATCCGCAGTTTCTGGATCCGCCTGCCCCACAGACTCTTTCCCCGTGTCCGCCAGAAGAAGCTCCGTGGGAGTACCCACTGAAAAACCTGGCCCCTCCGAATCCGAATATTCCTCAAACACCGCGCCTGGGTGTAACGCCGCTTCCTCTGTATACTCCACATTTCCCAGATTCCTGGTCATGATTTTATAGAAC
>JAETTS010000332.1 GCA_021769025.1 Enterocloster bolteae | reverse complement strand
AAGGGCGATAGATGGGCAGAAGTTTATAGAGCGGAACCTATGGGAGAATTCCACGCTTTACACAAGCTGGTGTAACGGAAGGTGTTCCGACAACAGCGTCCTGGATGATTATGCATTTTATACGGCTGCTCTGATGGAACTGTATCATTCTACCTTAAACAAGGAATACTTAGAAAAGGCGGAGCAGTTTTGCCATGAGGCGGTAAGAAGGTTTGCCGATGAAAAAGCAGGAGGCTTTTACCTTGCAGACCGAGAAAGCGAAGAGCTTTTCATGAATCCCAAGGAAACGTATGACGGGGCGGTTCCAAGTGGAAATTCTGTCATGGCATATAATCTTGTAAGACTGTATCAGCTAACCCAGCGAGAGGAGTACAGAGAACTTGCAGAAAGGCAGATCGGGTATATGACTTCCCAGGCCTGGGATTATCCTATGGGATACAGCATGTTTCTGTTTGCAAAGCTTTTGTATGAGGAAGAGCCGGATCACATTGTGATTGCTGTGAAAGACAGTAAGGAGCTGGAGACCATAAAAGGGCAGCTTCCTCTGTTGGCCAATGTGATTGTGGTTTCAGAAGACAGGGACTATCCATTGTTGAATAACCGGATGACATGTTATGTCTGCAGGGGGCGTACCTGCTTTGCGCCGTCCAATACCCTTTCGGAGAGGATTTCTTGAGGGGAGGGTGGAAATTACCTAAATGACATTGGTACAGAATATTGTACAAAATATTGACAGTGCTATGAATATGGAATATACTGTATTCAAAGGAGTGTGATGGTATTGATAGCAACAAATTTTTCCAAGGCGAGGAATAATTTCAAAGAAGTATGTGATAGGGTTGTACATGATTCCGATATTGCAATTATTACAAGAAAGAACGATGAAAACATTGTGCTTATGTCTCAGGCACAGTATGAAAACTTGATGGAAAATCTTCACATAAGAGAAAGTAAAGTAAATTATGAGTGGTTAAAGGAATCCATTAAACAAGCTGAGGATGGAAAACTTGTAAGTTTTGATGCAGAGGATTAGCCTATGAATGTATCTTTCACCGAGAATGCCTGGGAAGATTATCTTTACTGGCAGAAGATGGATAAAAAGATTGTCAAAAGAATTCATGAATTGATTAAGGATATAAAGAGAAATCCATTTGAAGGACTTGGCAAGCCAGAACCTCTAAAATATGATTTGGCTGGAAAGTGGAGCAGAAGAATAACGGATGAACATAGACTGGTGTATCAGGTGGAAGAAAGTAATTTGATAATATTCACTTGTAGATATCATTATTGATATCTACAATCTTTGGTTGACACAGGACAGGGGCCTGGATTATAATGGTTATAACAAAACAACAGGGGAGCTTGTGTGACAGGCTGAGAGGAAGGTAAACCTTCGACCCTTGAACCTGATGCGGATAATGCCGCCGGAGGAAGTACAAACAGGATGTATCTGCTTTTTCGGGCCGCAGTGTTTGCACTGCGGCTATTTTGTTTGGCAGGAAATCATGTCCCTATTATACAAAATGGAAGAACGGATGAAACCGCCAGGGGCAGGCGCACAGGATTGTCATGAAAGGCTTACAGGAGGAGATGAAAGATGAAAACAGCGTTATCCATTGCCGGGACGGATCCTACAGGCGGGGCCGGGATTCAGGCGGATCTAAAGACCATGACGCTAAACGGCGTTTATGCTATGAGCGTGGTGACTGCCCTGGTGGCACAGAATACCATGGGGGTTAAGGAGATTGCACAGGTGGAGCCGGAGTTTTTAGGACAGCAGATCGACGCAGTATTTGAGGATATCCCGCCGGATGCCGTAAAGATCGGCATGGTATTTTCCAGGCAATTGATTGCCGCCATTGGGGATCGGCTTCGGTTCTATAAAGCACCCAACATAGTCCTTGACCCGGTTATGGTGGCGACCAGCGGAGACCGTCTCATTGATGAGGAGGCAATTTCGTCCTTAAAGGAAGAATTGATGCCTCTGGCTGCTGTAACAACTCCCAATATCCCGGAGGCGGAGCTGCTGGCTGGCATGGCTATCCATGATGGAAAGGATATGGAGGAAGCGGCCAGGATCATAAATGAAGCATACGGCTGTGCCGTTCTTCTCAAAGGAGGCCACAGAATCCAGGATGCCAATGATTTGTTTTTTGAAAATGGGAGGGCCAGGTGGATTGTGGGGAAACGAATCCACACATCCAACACCCATGGAACCGGCTGCACCCTGTCCAGCGCCATTGCCGCCAATCTGGCCAAGGGGTATGATCTATATACCTCCATTGAGCGTGCCAAGGAGTACCTTACCGGCGCTTTGGCAGCCATGCTGGATCTGGGAAAGGGAAGTGGGCCGGTGGATCATGGCTTTTTTCTGAGTGGGAAGTTTTTTACTTAAGCCGTAAGTAGACGGAGGAAGAAAAAACTCCGTTTTCAGCCTGAAACCGGCTTCCGCCGTGATGTTTTTGGGCAATGGAGCGGATGGAGCTTAGGCCGATGCCGCCTCCTGGCTTGGAGGAGAGGAAGGTATGGTCATCCGTCGTCTTGAGTTGGGAGACGCTGTTGTCCATGGTAATGGTTAAGATCCCGTCGGCAAACCGGCTGGACATGGCTAGAAAGGGCTGGGGCGTATTTTGGCAGGCAGTTACCCCGTTTTCCAGAAGATTGCCGACAATCACACATAAATCGCTTTCCGGAACCTCCCCGGTTTCTTTCGGAATATCCAGGCGGATGGTAAAATTGTTTATTCCAGCCTGGCAGGCGGCTGCTTTATAGTACAGGGCTACGGCATTTACCGCTTCATTCTCACAGAGAGGCTTCTGTGGCTCACTGGGGATATTGGCGGACAATTCTGCCAGATATTGATCCAGTTTTTGAAACTCCCGGCTGCTTAGGCAGCTCTGGATGACAGCCAGGTGATGTTTTAGATCATGGCGTTGCTGTCTTAACTGCGCGGAGGTTTCGGATAGAAGCCGGTGCCGCTCTTTCTGCATACTTACCTGCTTTTCCATGAGGAAAACCTCATAGGACAGTTGGCGGTTTCGGGTGCGCAGTGTAAGCATGTCCCGAATAAAATATCCGCACAGAATGCTTAAGGACAGGATGAAAAACACCATGCCTACCTGAAACAACGCGGACTTCTGCAGGTTCAGACGGTACAGATAGAAATTGGCAAGCTCCAGCATAACGAACACAGTCAGGATTGCTATGGGAATGAGAAGCCGCCGGGCGGTGGCGCTGCGGTGCCGGAAGGCTTCTGAAAATACCAGGATGGAGATAAGGCAGAAGCTTAGAAGAATAAGCACATGAAACAGGTATAAGGTCTTTGAGAGGGAGGCAGTCCCTGAAAGCTGCAGCACAAAGGCGGCGCACATAGAGATGCATAATATGAGTACCATGCCATTTAGCCACTTATTGCGAGGCAGATCCAGCACCACCTGAATAAATTTTATCAGCGGAACAGGAATGACAAACAGCCCTCCAAAAGCCATCAGGTACAGCAGGATCGGATTCTGGATAAAAAGGCCGGTCAGGTTACATTCTCCTAAGATCCATATTCCGATGGAAAGAGCAAAAAGGCCCAACCAGAAAAAGGAGATGCCGCTTTTTTCAAAACGAGTCAACACAAAGGAAATAAGACACAGGATGATTCCAAGGACAAGGAGCACG
>JAETTS010000331.1 GCA_021769025.1 Enterocloster bolteae | reverse complement strand
CTTTAGCTGTGGCACCCAGTCCATCATCAATATTATGGACGGCACGGCTCCTTACTGTTTTGGCGAGGGGTGGATGGCTTACCTGGTGGGAAGCTGTTATCAGATTCCAGAGTCGGTGAAGGGGTATTTAAGACAGGAGATGGAGGAGGAGTATTCCACAGGCAATGCCCTTGTCCGGCTGAAGAAGACCGATGATTACTGTCTGACTTCCGTGCAGTCTCCAAGGATGGATGGGTGGAAGCGGTGGCCGAACCTGAGGGAGGATGTGACGGCACGGACGGATTGCCATGATTTTACAAAGTCGCTGAACGAAAGCTTTCACGGGACCTCGCTGTTTGCGCCGGGGACATATGGCTATCAGCAGCATCTGTGGATGGCGGCCCTTTCCGGCGACGCAGTGTTGTTTGTGAATCACCCGGGTACAACGGCGGAGAAGTCGGGGATGAGGCCTGGGTACTGGTTCGGCAATGGAGTGATGCCTGGGGTTCGGCAGAATGGAAGTCTTTTGGAGGCGATCTATCGGATACCAGAGGAGCATCCCATTCATTTTACCCATGTATATTGTCCAAAAATGTGTTATAATGAGGTGGCAGAAGAGGAACACTGGCTGTTTTTGAGAAAGGAGAAGGGATACCTGGCTCTCTGGACCAATGGCAGTTACGTGGAGCACAATGATCAGATCTTTGGTTGCGAATTGCGGGTGTACGGATCGGAGACGGCGTATGTCTGCCTGTTGGGGGCGGAAAAGGAGTATGGAAGTTTCCAGGCTTTCAAAGAGCAGGCGAAGGCCCTTAAGCCGTCCTATGATGCAGCCAATCAGTGTCTCTGTGCAGGTGAGGACAAATTTCAATATGTAAAGGGGACTGACAGGACTCAGTTCGTGGAATAAATGTACTCAAAAAGTCTCTCTGCGCCTGGTTTTGTGACGAAAAATCAGCCACAAAGGCATGTGCAGGAGAGATTTCCAGAGTACATAGAATAGGATGGGGGAAAATCGGATGACAGAAAACGCCTTGCACTGGTTTACCATTGATGAGTTTGAAAACAGAAAGCCATGGAAGCTTTATCACAAGGAACAGGAGGAAGGGGATGCCAGTCTGGAGACGGTGAGAAACCTGCATATCCTGGCTAGGGCCCATGTAAAAACCGGGGGATTAAGTTGTGATGGAAGGGGCAGTATGGCCGGCAGCGGTACAGACAGGATTCACACAGATATGAATGGTATGGCCCAGGCTTGTACAGATGTTGTTTATGGAGATACGGTCAAGGAGAAAGAACGGTATCTGTTGCGGATTTCTGCAGACGATTATTATAAGCTGTATGTGGACGGAGTTTATGTGGCCCAGGGTCCTGCGCCTGCTTATCCGGAGTACTACTACTATAATGAGATTGATTTGACGGAGTATTTGGCAGGGCACCACGGAGAGGAAGATCATGTGATCGCGGTTCATCTGTATTATCAGGGGGCGGTGAACCGGGTCTGGAACAGCGGAGACGGAAGGTTTGGCCTGGGGACGGCCTTGTTTCGATGGAGGGCAGGGGATGACGGTGCTTTTAAGAACGGTATGTCGGAGGACGGCGTGCCAGAGGATACCATGTCAGAGAATGGCATGCCAGAAGACAGTGTACCAAAAGGCAGTGTGCCCCAGGAACTTACGTGGCGTTACCGAAGATGTGACGCGTATTCAGGTGAGGCAATCGGATATGAAACCCAGTATCTTGAAGATTTTGACAGCAATTTGTGGGAAGAGGACTGGAACCAGACAGGATTCGATGATTCGGACTGGACGGCTATGAAGCCAGCCAGGTGGGCGGATTATGGGGTGGAACTTCAGCCTACCAGGCTTCTTTCCTGCTATACCAAAATGCCCAAGACAGTTGCCAAGACAGAGGATGGATATCTGATTGACGCAGGGGAGGAAGTAACCGGGGCCTTGCGGCTTCTGGCAGACGGAGGAAAGAACCAGCAGGTTCTTCTTCGCTATGGAGAAGAACAAAGGGAAGACGGAAGCGTCCGCTATGAGATGCGCTGTAACTGTACGTATGAGGAGCACTGGAAACTGAATGGGAAGTTATGCAGGAATGAGCCGTTTGATTATAAAGGATTTCGCTATGCCCAGCTGATTCTGGATCCAGGTGTGACGATAAAGGATATCCAGATTGAGGTGCGTCATTATCCGATGGACGACAGCTTATGTACGTTGAAAAGCAGCGAGCCGATGCTGGATCAGATTTTCAGGATCTGTAAAAACGGGGTAAAGTATGGAACCCAGGAGGGATATCTGGACTGTCCTACCAGGGAGAAAGGGCAGTATCTGGGGGATGCGGTGGTAACGTCTCATGCCCAGGCATGGTTAAGCGGCTCTACCGAGATGATGGAAAAATGTATTCGCCAGTTTGCACAGTCCCGTATGATCTGCCCAGGGCTTATGGGAGTGGCTCCCGGGAATTTTATGCAGGAGATCGCTGATTTTTCCCTTCTGTGGTCCCAGATGGTTCTGAATCATTACCGGTTTACCGGTGACAGGCAGTTTCTTTCAGAAATGTATCCGGTAGCCAAAGGGGTGCTGGAGCATTTCTCAAAATATGAGGGGGAAGGGGAACTTTTGTGGCAGGTAGCGGATAAGTGGAATCTGGTGGACTGGCCGGAGAATCTGCGGGATGGATATGATTTTACGCTTAGCAGGCCGGTGGTGGCGCCAGGGTGTCACAATGTGGTCAATGCCCTTTATACAGGGGCCTGGAAGACGTTGGCAGTGATGGAGGAGATTCTGGGAGTGGAACCCAACCGAAAGTGGGAAAGGCTAAGGGATGCCTATGTCAAGGCTTTTTTAAGGCCAAAACAGGGGCTTTTGGCGGACAGTACCACCAGTGGCCATTGTGCGGTGCATTCCAATCTGTATGCGCTGTATTTCGGTCTGATTACGGATGAGAGGATAAAGGAAAATGTTGCCAGGTTCCTGACAGAGAAAGGGCTTTGCTGCGGGGTGTTTACCAGCTATTTTATACTCCATGGATTGGCAGATGCCGGGTACTGGAGGGAAGCCTATAGGTTGCTTTTAAATGACTCACAACAGGGATGGGTGAATATGGTGAGAGAAGGGGCCACCACCTGTTTTGAGGCATGGGGGAAGGAGCAGAAATGGAATACCAGCCTATGCCACCCATGGGCCTGTGCTCCAATCTCTTTCTTTATTGAGAGGATTGCAGGGATACAGCCGGATCCGTCGGCAGAGAAGGGATTTTCGTTTGAGCCTCATGTGCCGGAGGGACTGGAAGAATTTGAACTTCATGTTTCCATAGGTGGCAAGGCTTATATTGTGAGGAAAAGGGGAGGTGAGGTGAAGCTTAAGGATGCGTAAAACAACAATGACAAACTTACGGATGAGGATAAACGGAAGCCGTTTCGCGACGAAGAGATTGATGAGGAAGCGTGGCAGGATATTCTGAATCGGATGTAGGAACATGATTTTGGCAGAAACCATATGACAGGGGTCATGGGGCAGAGGGTAAAAACTCTGCCTTTTTCTTTTGGGGAAGTTTTGGTACTTGAGGCCTTAAGAAGCGTTGCAATTTTTACGTACAATAGAAAGCAGAAAAAGAGGAGAAATAGAAATTGGATTCGGGTATCATGCCTATAGAGAAAAAATAATCAGCAAGGAGGACGGATAAGCAATGTATCACTTA
>JAETTS010000330.1 GCA_021769025.1 Enterocloster bolteae | reverse complement strand
GGAAATGGCGTGAAAAGGGCCGACCGAGGGCCAATCATGATCTTCACCTGCGCTGCCCTGGCCCGTTCAAACTGGTCATACCGCTCCCCTGCAGACATCCTGGAATTCATGATAGATACAAGGGGACCAAACCTGCGGTAAAAACGAAGGACCGTCTGATACGTAAGGGCGATTTCAGGAATCAGGACAATCACCTGTTTTCCCTGTTTCAGCACATGGCTTATCATCTCCATGTAAACTTCTGTCTTTCCGCTTCCGGTGATGCCATAAACCAGGGAAGTCTCACGGATACCCTGGTCATACCGGATGGCAAAATCCTGGACAATAGCCGATTGTTCCTGATTTAGGTCCACGATAGCCGCCTTCCGGCTTCCGTGGATCTTTGGATTTCTGTATATGGTTTCCGACTCCATGGAAAGAATCTCTTTTTCAATCATTGGCTTAATGGAGGCCATAGATACATTCATCTGGCTAACTGCCACCATATAAGGGATGACAGAAGTGTCCTGAAATGCTCTGAGCAACCGTTCTCTGGCCTTATACCCTTTTTTCTCTGCTTCCAAAATCCGTTGCTCAAGCTCCTCCTTCCCCAACCGACATACCAAAAACCGTTTCTCCTTCTGCCGTACCTTTTGCTTTACTGGCAGTACGGTTTTTAATGCCTGGTTCATGGTGGAACCGTACCGTTCCTTCATCCACCAGGCCAACTGAATCAGCTTGGACTCCGCCGTCACGCTTCCGGCCACCACGCCTGTGATCTCTTTTATCCGGACCGGATCATATTCCGCCTGATCCGTAATCCCCACCACATATCCTTTTCTCTCATGATTTCCCTTGCCAAACGGAATGGTTACCAAAACTCCCGCCTGAATCTGACCCTCCAACGGCTTTGGAATCTTATATTGAAATGTCTTGTCTACTTTCTCATGCGAGATATCAATGATAATGTTGGCGTACATAGTCTGCCGCTTCTCCTAACTTCATGCTGTTGGAGCCTTTCAGTAAAATACAGTCCATTGGCTGGAGCTGCGCCTCAAGCCAATGTTTCAATTCTTCTTTCTGGGATTCGGAAAACCACAGAGCCGTTAAGCGTGGATTTGCCTTGAGGGCACCTGCCTGGATTTGCTGTGCCAGTTCTCCGTAAGTCACCAGGATATCCACCTTCTTCTTTCCAAGGTATTCTCCAACCTGCCTGTGATACATACAGGCATCCGCCCCCAATTCCTTCATGTCCGCCAGCACGGCAATCCGCCTGGCAGCCTCTGTTCTGGAATCCAGAATGTCAATGGCTCCTTCCATGGACACCGGGCTGGCATTGTACGTGTCGTCAATCAACACCAGGCCGTCGCGAAGCTCATAGATCTGCTGACGGTTTTTTACGCCGCTGAACTCCTCCAGCCTCTTCGCCGCTTTCTCTAAGGGCACTCCCATATGGTCTGCAACCGCAAGGCCTGCCAGGGCATTCCATATTTGATGTCTGCCTAAGACATGGAGGGACACAGGAATACGTCTGGGCTCCTTGTCCTGCCTGTCTTTCCTGCATATAGCTGTAAACTGTGGGTATCCATTTTCCAGCCGGATGTCTACAGCCCGGTACTGGCAGGCTTCCCCGGTTCCATAGAAGACTGTGTGGCAGCCGTCCTTTGCTTTAACCGTCTGAAGCAGCAAATCATCGCCGTTTAGAATCAAAACACCGCCAGCCTTCAGGCCATCCTGAATGGTAAGTTTCTCTTTCAGAATATTCTCCTTGGATCCCAGCTGCTCAATATGGGCCACCCCGATGTTGGTAATCACTGCCAGATCAATCCGGGCGATTTGGGCGATGACAGTCAACTCCCCTGGCTCACTCATTCCCAGCTCAATGACTCCCGCCTGATCCCGGCCGCTTATCTCTGTCAGCGTCATAGGAACGCCAACCTGGCTGTTATGGTTTTTCGGTGTCTGAAACACCTGGTACCTGGCGGAAAGGGCCGCCGCGATCATTTCCCTGGTGGTAGTCTTTCCCACACTTCCTGTAACTCCTACAAGAGGAAGGGTCAACCGGTCTCGATAATAACTTCCGATTGCCTGAAGGGCCTTTTTGGTATCCTCCACCTGGATGACAGCACCCTTGCCGCCGGCATGTTTCCAGCTCTCATCCGGTTCCCTGCTTGTCAAGACGGCTCCGGCTCCCTGCCTCAACACTGCCTCAATATATTTGTGAGCATCGATCCGTTCCCCGATGAGAGGCACAAACAGATCGCCTTCCTTTACTTCTCTGGAATCAATGGCAACCCCTGTCACAGAACTATCGCCCTTTCCCAAAAGAAGCGTGCCGCCGGTAGCTGTCACCAGATCATATACTGTCATTCCCTCCATAGCATGTTTCCTTTCTGATATGTGGCTCAAACAATTTTTATGAAAGCCCCTGAATCACTTCCTGGATCACCTGCCGATCCAAAAACGGATATCGGACTCCCTCAATCTCCTGATAGTCTTCATGTCCTTTCCCAATAACCGCAATCATATCCCCTGGCTGCGCATGGACAATGCTGTACGCGATGGCTTCTCTCCGATCCGGAATCTGGATAAATGCCCCTCCGGTCTTCTCAATGCTTCCCCGTATATCAGCAAGAATATCCTCCACCCGTTCAAACCTGGAATTGTCCGCCGTCAGAATACACAGATCCGCCAGTCTTCCGCCGATTTCCCCCATGGAATATCTGCGGTCCTTGGATCGGTTACCGCCACATCCAAACACGCATACCAGCCGTTTGGGATGATACTCCCGCAGTGTCATCAGCAGGCTTTCCATACTGACCGCGTTGTGGGCATAGTCCACGATCACCGTACAGCGGGAAGACGTATGCACAATCTCCATCCGCCCATTTACATGAAGATGCTCCAGCCCATGACAGATGCTTTCCCTGGGAAGGCCAAAAAAGCTGCATACGGATACAGCCGCCAAAGCATTGTATACATTAAACCGTCCCGGAATATTCACACGAACCTCCAAAGGAGGCGTTTCCTTTGCAGCAACATGAAAATCCACTCCCACAAAATCTGGTTCGGACACAACTCGGATGTGATTTGCTGTAAAATCTGCCTCTTGTTCCAGCCCGAAAGTATAGATATGATCTGGTTCTTTCGTGTCTGCCACCTGCCTCATAACCGCTTCAAAATGCCCGTCATCCCGGTTGACAATCCCAGTCCTGCACTGGTTTAAAAGCTGGGATTTCCAATACAGATATTCTTCAAAATCTGCATGTTCGTCCGGCCCGATATGATCTCTGGAAATGTTGGTAAACAAGCCGTAGTCAAACAAAATTCCATCTACCCGGTGCATCTTAAGCCCCTGGGAAGATACCTCCATAATCAGATACCGGCACCCTTCCTCCACCATCTGGGCAAAATACTTGTGAAGCTCATAGGATTCCGGCGTGGTATTCCTGGTGGGATAAGTCTTCTCTCCGATCACAACGCCGGCAGTTCCAATAATCCCCACCTTCTCCCCGGCTGCTTCCAGCACAGCTTTTATCATATATGTGGTGGTGGTTTTCCCTTTTGTTCCAGTGACTCCGATACACACTATGTTCCGGGCAGGGTACCCGAATCTGGCTGCTGACAGATAGGCTAACGCCTCCCTGGAACACCCTACCTGAATCACCACAGCATCCGCCGGAATCTGCCTTTTCTCCTCATCCGTAAGAGTTCTCTCC
>JAETTS010000329.1 GCA_021769025.1 Enterocloster bolteae | reverse complement strand
TGCCATATGCGGAGTGAACCTATATTCAGGGCTATCTTTTCGGCAGGTCCATGGCGGTAAAGGAGTTTCTCCAGTGGAGGATGCTTTAAATCAGGCAGGGACGGATTACAGGCCGATGAAACCGGCCCCGATTCAGTTGAAATATTTCCGTATAAAATAGGAGGGCGTGCAGCTCCATGCATGGCAATAGCTGTTAATGATTCTGGAGCCATAGGGGGAGGCATACCTGTCCCTGGGATTAAAGAGTTCCCAGAAACAGTCCGCGCCCATGTCCGCCATCTGTCCCCAATAAAAGCGGATGTAGCGGAGGGCGGTCTCCTTCATGCCGTTTTGTATCAGGGCTTCTATAAAATGATGGTACATATAGGGGGTAACCATTCCCACAGGCGGGTCCTCCTTTATAAGATGTTCCAGCAGTCTGCGGTTTGACTCCTGGTCCAGCACACCCGACAGGACCAGCCATATCTGAGAGGCCCAGGACACCTGGCGGTCCTGTCCGCTTATGAAGAACTGCAGTTCCTTATCCCACAGATATTCCAGGGCTCCGCGGACAGCGGTTTCTATCCAGCCCTCCAACTGTTTGACGGATTCTGCCCCGGATGTCTCACTGCACATAAGCCGGGCTAAATAAAGGGCCTGTCTCAGGGTGTAAATCAGGACGCCCTGTGCGCCGGCCTGTTTGTTCAGACTGTCATTCCAATCCAGGAAGCACCACCAGTCACTGCTGTCTTTTACCACGCCTCTTTCATCCAGACGTTTTAGCGCAAGCTCAGCCTGGTGATAAGCAGCAGGCCACAGATGAATCAGGGTTTCCCGGTCTCCGGTGGCCTGATAGTAGTCATGGAGGCAGGAAATAAAGAACAGGCCATAGTCAAACAGGGAAGTGTCATCTACCATCGGGGCCGGCCGCAGGAACAGGCAGGCGCCTACGTGATGTTCGTTTTGGGTAAGTCCGGCAAACAGGTACAGGCATCGCTTTACCAGATCATAGTTCTTAAATGTTTCGTAATTGGTCAGAGCCTGGAGCCTTAAGTCTCCAATCCATAGGCGCCGGTCGCGTTTGGGGCCATCCTCAAACACTGACTGCATGCACTCCTCCATGGTCTTAAGGGCTATGGCGTCGATTCGTTTCAGGTCTTCCGGCACATTTTCATTCAAGGGCTCTACCTGGGACATGTCGCCGGAAGTAACGGTATCACAGGATACATCACTTAGCAGTATCTGGTATTTGGGGGAGGTGTCCATGACCTTCAGTTCCATGTAGCGGAAAGCATACCGCCTGGGCAGAGAGATTCTGGCAGGAAGCTCATCAATATGAAGGTATTCCTCCTGGATCCAGCTGCTGCTGATGGAGCCCTGGTAGGAAGCGGTGTCCTCCATGATTTCACAGGGCATTTCCCCCAGCTTAATCCGAATATGGGCCGGAGCATCAGGCGGACTGCCCGCAGGCGTCAGGCTGAAGGAGATATAACCCACATGGTGGGTGCCGAAATCCAGACACACGGAACTGCCCTTTGACAGAGGCATGGTATCCAGTGCTTCCACAGGCTTCATATGGCAGGGAATCCAGTCAAAGATCTGGTCTGCCCTGTTATGGATCGGGAGGTCCCAGCCATCGGGCTTGTCTGGGGCATCTGAAGGCTGGAATGAGACGAGCTGCGCGGGCCGGACTGTTTTGTAGTGAAGATCTGGCTCCAGTTCCTGGGCTTTTCTTACGAAATCCTCATTTATATTCATTTTAAAGTTTTCTATATGATTTGTAATCTGTGCCATTTCCATATCTCCTTATTCATTTCGGGAATCCAGTACAGCCTTAATTTGAGGATAAATTTTATCCAGATTGTAAAACATCATAGTGACGATGGAGCATATAAGAAGAAGCATGGGAATATACAGGTACATGGCTTTGATGGCCAGTACCGCATTGGAACTCTGTGCTGAAGCACCGCCCTGGTAAGCACCCCATGCCAGAAGGGCGCCGCTGATACCACCGGCTGCCGCCTGGGCCACCTTTCCCAGGAATCCGTTGATGGCGGACAGGGAACCAGCTGTGTTGACGCCGGTCTTCCATTCACCGTAGTCCACCGGGTCCGCCTGCATGGAAAAATAGATGCTTTCCTTCATGCCGTATCCCAGAGCGGTTACCACTGCTCCGGCCAGTATAGCCCCATGGTTTATACCTGCAAAGAGGATGACAACCAGCCCGGCCAGTTGTATGGCAGCACTGCCCACATACAGGTTGCGTTTTCCCATGCGTCCGGCCAGTGCGGGCACCAGGAAATTGGCTGCCATGGGCACAATGGACATGATGGTGGCAATAGTGACTGACAGCTCCTTGCTTCCTATGACAGCTGTATAGTAGTAAACAATTGCACTGGTCTGGAGAAAAAAGCCGGTCCACATGAAAATAATGTTGAGGGCAAAGATAAGCCAGGGCTTGTTTTTACCCAGGGATATAAGGCTTTCTTTTAGGGAAACGCTCTCGGCGGCCGTATTTACCCTCTCTTTTACAGTGGCAAAGGTAAAGAAGAATAGCAGGCATCCAATGAACCCAAAGATTATCATTACGATACGAAAGCCCAGAGCTTCGCTGCCTTTGCCCAAGGAATCCACCAGCTTTAAGGCCGTGTAGCTGACCACTGTGGAGCCCAGAAATGCAAAGAACTTGCGTGTGGTGGACAGGGCTGTCCGTTCCTGGGTATCGGTTGTCAGGCTTGGCAGGATGGAAGCCATGGGAATGTTCACCACGGTGTAGGTAAAGGAAAGACCGATGTAAGTCACATAAGCATAGATAAGCTTGCCTGACTGGGAAATGTCGGGTACACTGAAGGCAAGGACGGCAAACAGTGCAAATGGTATGGCTCCGAAGAGAAAATAAGGCCTGGACTTCCCCCACCGTGTATGGGTATGGTCAATGCAATAGCCAATCAGTAAATCCGTCCCTCCGTCTATAAATCGCGTGACAACAAACATAAAGGCGATGGATTTGGCACTCAGGGACATGACATCCGTGTAAAAATATAAAAGATACAGGGAAATCATCTGCCAAATCAGGTTGCATGCAAAGTCAGAAACCCCATAGCCAATTCTCTGTTTCCATATCTGCTGTTTCACGTACCTCATGGTTGAATCCTGTTTCATTCAATAACCCCTCCTTGTATTTGATGCTGTTATTGTAAGGGATAAGGCAATAAAAAGCGATTGAGTTTTATAATCAAATAAATTGATGTTTTATAACCTGTCTGTTACAATCATAACAGAGATGGGAGGGAAAAACCATGACTACCGGAGAATTAGAGAACCAGCTGATGGAATTTAACGAGGATGAGCGGTTTTATCAGCAGTATTATAATGTGAAGCAGGATAAATGGATGCTGGAGGATTTCTTGGAAAGTCTGGATTTTAATGAAGTCATACAGCGCCGTTTGATCGTGCCGGAGGTATCAGGGGGCTGGATGCCTTCTGACATGAAGGATGAAGCCTATTTTGACGCGGAGGATAAGAACCATATTGTGATTAGCAAGCACAACCGTTTCACACCCCCTTTCCGGCACCGCCATATATTTTTCGAGCTGGCCTATGTGGTAAAGGGACACTGCAGCCAGGATGTGGGGAAAGACAGGATTGAGATGGAGGAAGGGGACTTTTGCCTTTTGGCGCCGGATACCATACACAGCGTGAGCGTATTTGACGACAGCCTGCTGGTGAACATACTGGTAAGGCGGA
>JAETTS010000328.1 GCA_021769025.1 Enterocloster bolteae | reverse complement strand
ATATCAGAATACATATTTGGTTGTGGTGGCATCCAGCTATGGGGATGCTGTCAGAGGATTTCGTGAGAAGCATCCGGACGTAAATCCGGACTGCATGAATTGCAGTGATTGCTATTCTGAGAAACAGTGGGAGAGAGTCGGCAAGAACTATGCGAATCAGAGTCCGGCGGAAGTCATCTGGACTGAGACCTGCTTCGGGAAAAAGCCGGAAGGATATGATGATTTGTTCATATTCGTTCCGGAGATGAAGCAGATCGTTCGCATTGCTGAAGGAACCGGAGACAATTTGCTTCCGGAAGACCAGGACCAGGGATATGTTGACTACATCTACTATGAGCAGTACGAACTCAGCCAGGATATGCCGGAGGTTGACGGAGGGCAGATGATGCTGGAAAAGATGGTCCGAGACCAGTACCGGTGCATGGCGGACAGCATCCAGGATGTATTGAGTATGGCGTATGGCAGCTATATGTATGACTGCATGATTTTAGCGTAGAGGAGGTGCAGACGTGACAAGAGCAGAGGCAGTTATCAGTGCATGGAATAAGATTTCGGAGTATGTGAGAAAGGAGTATGCAGGAGTTTTTCAGAACGGACTCCGCTTCAGATGGAAGCATGATGTTTATGGATGGACCGAATTTGGAGTCACTCCCAAAGGAGATGCGTTCATAGCAACCGGAATGCACGGAGCAGGAGAAAATTACACTGAGTATTACTACCATCCGGATAAAAGCAAGACCTATGAACCGAAGAGAATAGGTGTCACGAGCGAGGTTGTTGAGGACTGGCAGAAAATAAAGAAAATATTGGAGAAAAGGGCAGAGAAGGAGCAGGCTCTGTACGACTTCCAGGTGTAGGAGAAAAATTCTGAAAAAATTCAGTTTTTCTATTGACACCCCGGACGGAGGTGCTATCGTTCGCCGCACGATATAACAAATCATATCCGGCGAACGACCGGAGGACGGAGCAGTTTATGGATGTTATGGAGAGACAGAAACTGACAGAGGATCAGATTGAGAAGCTGGCAGTTGAAATCAGAGAGTTCCTGCTGGAGCATGGATTGTGGCAGGATGTTGATATTTATTTCAATCACAAGAGATTTGGATGCAAGGACCCGGAGACCGGGAGGTACTTCTACAATGACCGGGAGCATCTGTTCGTGGAGGAGGATATCGAGCCGCAGACGTATTTTGAATATGTCAATCCGGACCACATCCTCAGCATGAGTTTTGAAGGTCCGGTATGTGAGATGCTTTACTACTGCGAACGTCCGGAAACCAGGAAGAAGTTTGATGCGATTTTCGAGCGGTACGGTTTGTATTACGAGTTCGGGAACCACTGGAATTTCAGCTGTTATTACATTTGAGGAGGTGATGGATATGGCATTTTGGAAAGCTGTTGATACAAGGTCAAGATGGAAGATGCAGAAGTTTCTGACAGAGCATTTCAGATACGACACCATGAGAGGATGGAATTGCTCAACATCGTATGCCTGCAACATGAAGATTTACAATCTGGACGTTCCGGCGGAGGTGAAAGATAAGCTGTATGAGATGCTGGATTGCCAGGATGTATATGACCGCATCCAGGAACTGATTGATGATTTCAATGTGGAGCATGATTTCAGATGGCAGGCAGCCTTCAATGGAAGGAGCGGAGGTTATTTGGTACTGTACCAGGGCGGAAGCAAGCCGTCAGAACATAAATCGTTTTGCCGTTTTTGCGGACAGAGGAACTTTACCAGTGTGAAAGAGACTGGAAATGTCTGCGGCAGATGCAGGCAACCCGGGAGAATTGATTATGTAAAGCCTCCGCTGCAAGTGTTTACGCTTCCTGGAAAATCGACAGATATGGATGAAGATTTTGAAGGATGGAGCATGGATGACCTTCGTGCGAGAGTAAAGCTGGTGCAGGAATTTGATGCCCTGGCAGATAATATCGTCCTTGAAGTAAGAAGCATAGCCGAGAGCTGTTCGGTTCGAGAGGAAGTTTACTACGAGCCGAAGACCAGGAAAGTATTAGCAGGAGGTGCTGTATGAAAAGGGTAGCTGTCGGCAGACACATCAACGGCATTACTATCAATCCGTTAGAGTATCTGCTGGATGACGAAGGGGATCTGATGACCTTCGAGTCAGAGGAAAAGGCAAAGGAGTTCCTGGCAGAGAAAGGCTTCTCTGAGGAGGATATGTACTGGATGGTGTTCGAGGAAGTGGATGATGCCAAACAGACAGATGAATATGAAGTCATCGGCGAGTGCGAGGTGGATGAAAATGGTGAGATAGTCAAGCTAGAACGTGAGTATTTCCGGCAAGGGTACATATACAAGAACCCGAACGCATACCACAACGACAAGTCAGCTGTCTGCTATGTTCCGGAACTGTCGGACTCGCTTTATACCGGGCAGGACTTCCTGGATATGTGCAACGGCCAGCCGGAAATAGCGGACCATGTTTTCGATGCTGTTGACTGGCAGCATCCGGAAAGTTACCTGGATGAACAGGGCGATGATGAATTGTGGCAGTGCAAATGCGGCAAGTGGTACTGGTGTTATGGAGTTGATAAGTGTCCGCATTGCGGAGCAGAAAAGAAGGAGGAGAATTATGCTGGCTGATTTGTTGAAAGCCCTGGCAGAAGCCGGAAATAAAAAGGAAAAGGAAAAAGCATACCGGAACCTGGAGCGTGCCGGCATGGATCGGATGACAGCAAATGTGCTTGTGGCAGAAATGAGAAAGGAGGCTGCGGCTGATGGAAAATGAAGTTTTGAAGTTGGAGCTGGAAGTTGTTGTTACCCAGGAAGATATTGATGACATCATGGCAGGAGCTTTGGAAGGAGGCATCAACTACTGGTGCGGTAAGGCAGAGGTAGTCGGAGATTACCTGGGAGAATATGCAAGCGAGCAGATTTCCAGGGGAGGACAGCTTCTCCTGCACGACATCGAGGAGGATGAAAGACACACGCTGGATAAGGAGAAGTTTCTGAAGGGATTGAAGATGTACTTTGAGAAGCCGCATCCGTATGACATCCTGGAGGAAATTGACAATAAGCTGAGAATTGACACCTGCAATGCGGATGCAACAGTGTGTGACATGATTATCCAGTATGCACTGTTCGATGATGTGATCTACGGATAAGAGGCTGTATTGAGCCGGAGTAAATTGAAACCTATCAAATATACCCTGGGTGTCCGGATAAAGGTTCCCAGGGGCGTTAAATGAACGTAAGGAGGAATGAATGATGAAGATATTGACGTATGTTCTTCATGGAATGTGGAACACGCCGGACACCGATGGAGTTACTGTTATCGGAGTATCTGTTGACGTAGAACCGCTTCTCAGAAAGCTGGATAAAATTGCCGACAGCAAGGCAAAAGAGTATGTAGAAATGTGCGGCTACATCCAGGAGGAGAGAGGAGAAAGATATTATGAGGCGGTG
This sequence comes from Enterocloster bolteae, assembly GCA_021769025.1. Next base: position 314 of record JAETTS010000328.1, on the reverse strand, counting down.
AATGTGAGCGGCAAGTATGCGAAGTTCTATATCACCGAACACCAGCTGGAACTGCCGGAGAATACGATGGGAGCCATCAGCCGGGAGATGGAGAAGATCGACCGCACCAATGATGTGAGAGCATACATTGAAATGCTGTATGAGCCAGAAAGTATCGAAGCATGGAAGTATGAGTATATGACTAGAGAGCCAGCGGTGATGCAGGAAATCCTCCAGCTTTTCATCAAGACCGAAGATTGCAATACGCCGTTCAATACCACGATGGATATTGTAGTCGGAAACGTGATGAAGGAGATTACCCTCGATGATAAGAA
>JAETTS010000327.1 GCA_021769025.1 Enterocloster bolteae | reverse complement strand
ATAACTGTTTCACGCCCTGTCCCCCCTGTGACCATATTTTTTCTATCATATCATGGATATTTTGGGATTACAAATCCCGAGGGGGGATATGATGTACCGGCTTTTGGACAAAAAAACGGTCCTGGCTTACCGCCAGAACCGCGTCCTGTTTATTTTTACCATTCAACATATAAAAGCGGACTGCACTGCATCCGCACTGTTTCGCAGTCTCCTTTGTCCATCCTACGGCCTTACAGCCGTCCCGTCAGGCAGTCTTGCAAACAGCCAGCTGTGATCCATATCCACTGCCGGATATTTGGCGGCTTCCTTCTCATCAAAGCCAACACCAATGCCTGGTGTGTCGTCCACATATGCGTACCCATCCCTGATTTTCGGGCAGCCCGGGAATACAGCCTCTTCCTCCTGGGTAAAACCGGAGAACTCCTGTATTCCAAAGTTATGGCTGTTCAGGTCCAGATGCATCTGCGCGCACATTCCAATCGGTGACAGATCATTGGGACCGTGCCATGCGGTCCGCACGCCGTATGCATCGCAGAAATGAGCCAGCTTTACAGCAGGGGTTATACCTCCTATATCGCTTAAGTGCACCCTTATGAAATCAATCCACTGGTTTTGGATAATGGTTTTCCACTCAGCCGGATTGGTAAACAGCTCTCCCATGGCAAAGGGCACAGCTGTCTGCTCCCTCATATACTTATAATACCCTACCTGGTCAGGAGCCAGAGAATCCTCCAGGAAAAACAGCTTAAATGGTTCCAGTTCCTTTGTAAAAGCAAGGGTGTCTGCCAGTGATAACCGCTCATGAACATCGTGCATGACCTCAAGCTCCCATCCAAAATCCTTCCTCACCTGCTCAAACAGGCGGATTACACTGTCCATATACATTTTCGGATGGAAATACGCGCCTTCCGGTGCCCCCTCCGGTTTTACCATCTGCTGGCGCCTGCCGTCGAAGTTCCCGCCGTAGGTCCCCATATGACAGCGGATGTGCCGGTATCCTTCCTCAATATATCGGCTGATGCACTCTTTTACCTCTTCCAGGCATCCTCCGTCTGCATGGCGGTAAACCGTCACGCCTTCCCTGGCCTTTCCGCCAAGCAGGCTGTAGAGCGGCATACCGGCCAGCTTTCCCTTGATGTCCCACAGGGCCTCATCTACTCCTGATATTGCATTGTTGAGGATTGGACCATTGCGCCAGTAAGAGCTTCCCATCATGGTCTGCCAGATATCCTCTATATTATGTACGCTCCTTCCCTTTAACATAGGGCAGAGATATTCCTCGATGGCTGTAACCACAGCCTTGTGCCTCCATGTAAAGGTAGCGCATCCGTATCCAAAGAGTTCGGGTTCCGATGTCTCTACCTTGACAATGACCAGATTAATTCCCCTTGGCGCTGTCACAAATACTTTTATATCCCGAATTGTTATGTTATCCATGTTCTAATTCTCCTGTTTTTTATAATATATATCCCCGTATTATGTAACCTCCGCCCATACAGTATCAGCTCTTAACTGCCCCGCCTGTCATGCCTGCAATAAAATACTTCTGGAAGCATATAAAGAGAACCACCAGCGGCAGGCTGGACACAGTGGAAGCAGCCATCAGGTCATTCCATTTAATCTGGTACTGGGAATTCAGGGAAATGATGCCCACGGTCAATGTCTTCAACTGGTCGTTGGAAATCAGGACTGAGGAGTACATATACTCATTCCATCCGCTGAACAGGACAAATATGGCAACTGCTGCAATGCCCGGCACAATCAGGGGCAGTATGATGTTCCAAAAAATCCGGAAGCTGGATGCCCCGTCCACCCTGGCCGCCTCGTCCAGCTCAATGGGTACTGTCTTAAAGTAGGAAACCAGCATCCATGTGCTGAAGGCCACATTGGTGGCTGCATATACAATGATAAGCCCAATCAGCTTGTTGGTCATATGGTATTTGGAAAGCACCGCATAGAACGGTACCACCAGCATGACGCTGGGAAACATCTGGGTTACCAGAAGGAAATCCATCAGCTGTTTTTTACCCTTAAACTGGAATCTGGTCACCCCGTAGCCGGCCAGACATGCACATGTAATACAGATAATCATGGCAAAGATACATGTTACCAGGCTGTTAAGGGTCATTCTTCCGAAATTGTAGGTAGTGAAGAATTTGCGGAAGGACTCCAGGCTGATTGGGTCCGGTATCCACTGGGGTTTAGGCGAGTAGGTCTGGGCCTCTGTCTTGAAGGCAGTGGAAATCATCCAGAGAACAGGCACCAGCACCATAAGGGCCAGCAGAATCAGTACCACATAACAGAGCACTTGTTCCATTCTGCGTTTCGACTTCATTTTATTCATCCTTCAGCACCACCTTATACACAGAGTTTATGAGATAACAGATAATGAAAACCAGGATTCCCCATGCTGCTCCTTTACCGAATCTCAGGTCATTGAATGCGGTTCCGTATATGCTCAGGCTGATCAGGTTTGTGGCTGTGCCCGGCCCGCCCGCTGTCATGGTAAAGACCTGGGTATACTGCTTGAACCACCACACGCTGTCCAGGATAATCACCGTTGTCAGAATAGGCTTTAGGGAAGGCAGGGTGATGTAGCGGAAGCTGTCCCACTTATTTGCCCCGTCAATCACCGCCGCCTCATACAGGTCCTTGGAGATGCTCTGGAGTCCGGCCAGTATCATGGTCATGACCAGAGGAAATCCCTTCCATATACAAGTGAACACCACGGACGGAAACGCCAGTTCCTTGCTGCCCAGCCAGGATATGTTGGCTGAAATGATACCCAGTGACTTCAGCATATCGTTTAGTACACCATACATGGGATTCATGATCCAGGTAAACAAAAGGGCTATGACAGCTTCCGGAAAAAGCCATGGGAGCATAAAAATGACCCTGAATACAGTCCTTCCCCTGAACTCCCTGTTTAGCAAGGTTGCCAGGATGAAACCCAGGACAAAATGCCCGATTACCACAAATATCATGAACTCAAACGTAAGCAGCACCGATTTATAGAAAGACGGATCTGTAAACGCCTCTATATAGTATTTGAAGCCTACGAATTTCCACTTAGTCACCAGGTTAGTATTGAAGAAGCTGATATAAAAGCCATAGGCCATGGGATATATAATAAGGGCTGCCAGCATGAATACAATGGGGAATGCAAATAAGTATCCGTCATTCTGGTATTTGATTTTACCCGCGGTTCCTTTTGTTTTTACCTTAGACATGATATCATGACCCTTTCTTTGCCTGTATTAATTGTAATCTTCCAGGAGCTGATCAAGATCCTTTACCAGCTGTTCCGCTGCCTGGTCGTTTGTTTTCTCGTTGCTGAATACAGCTGCATAGGCATCTCCCAGGGCGCTCTTAAGTCCGCTGATTCCCGCAAAAGCCAGGGTCGGACGGCAGCCGTCCTCAATCTGCTTTAAGAAACCTGCATAATCATCTCCTGTTATATAGGAAACCTTCTGTCCTTCGGTGGTGGACGGAATCTTGCCGCTGGACTCCCAGAACTTCATATCCTTATCGTGGGAGGTAAAGAATGCCAGGTATTTGGCGGCAGCTGCCTTCTCTGCGTCAGTTGATTTGGCGGTAATAGCATATCCCTCAGCTCCCAGCATAGTGCCTGAATACTCTCCGGGGAGTTTAAAAGAACCAAGCTTTCCTTTTAACTCAGGATTGTTGGCATAAGCAACGCCCAGGGCATTTGGTCCGGTAAGGAACATGCTGGTATAGCCCATGGCAAAGTAGT
>JAETTS010000326.1 GCA_021769025.1 Enterocloster bolteae | reverse complement strand
GATCCCCATTACCAGAAGAAAGTTCGACATATCCCTGCTCCTTCAAAGAACGGATCACGCTGTTGACCGTCTGTTTTGTCAGCCCGGTACAAATGCAGATTTTTTTCTGTGTCATTTCCTTTTGCCCTTCCAAAGCATACAAGACAAACAACAGATAATAATTGATATTTTTTGAAGCTGCCCAAGTGCTATATAATCCGTTTGCCTGTCCCCATACTCCCCATAGTTTCTGTTCATCTGTAGGCATAATTACCCCTCCCTTTTATGCTATACTCCATTATAGTATTTATACATACTTTTATCAAGCCCCTTGGATAAACCTTTTTTATATCTTTACTCCCTCAGACTTTTAAATGCCAAAAGTAAAAGAAATCCAATAATTCTTCCCATATTTCCCCTTTCCGAATCTCTCCGGATTCTAATCGTTCCTGTCATCCATCAAAATATCCACACCTTGTGAGGCTTCAATCCTTTGGGCAGCCGCTAAATGCCCAAGTTCTGAAGGACTAAGTTTCTCCTTATCAGCATGCCTGCCTGGCTCGCTGCCCATAAGAATAAAATACCATTCACAAAACCTTTTCTCCATAACCTCATCTGAATATATCCGATCAATCAGCCGTTCCAACCCGTTCCCCGCTGGAACCCCCGCGTGCCTGTTACTCCACCTAATCAGGCACATAGAAGTTGCGATGATATCAACAGCTAATAATACCGACAATCCTGCACTCGCGATCCTCCAGCCTCCTCCCTGCATCTTTCCCAAAACACGTTCCATTTCCGGCAGTAAAAAACGAAAAACACATCCCAAAATCCCCCACTCTACCAGTTTCCGGCTCTGTTTTTGCAGCCCCAGCCCTAAAGAAATCATGACTACAATAGAACCCGTCCCAATAACCACCCCCAGTACCGTCAGAAGAGTACGCAGACCCCTCCGTTTTAAATTGTTAACACTCATAGAAAGCAAATCATCAAATCTCATATTCTCCACCATACCTTTCAGGTCATATCCAAACGTTCTAACCCAAACCACCATAGCAGAAAATTCTGAAACTAATTCTGAAACTGCCCTTAAAAATTATGAAGTATCATAACCTTCATGCCCTCAGCCGAGTCCCCGGCTTCTCCAAAAATCACCTGAAAACACAAAAAGAGCAGCCCCATAAAAAGCTGCTCTCCGTGAACCCGTTGATTCAGAAATCTGATGATACCATTATAAAAAATCCCGCCGCCGAACCCATGCAGGTTTACCACAAAAAGCGGTTTACCACCCACCCCGTCCCCATGGCAAACGCAATCACAAAGACAAGGTAATACACAAAATTCCTCACTCCCAGCACAATCTTCAAGGCTCCCAGATTGGTAATCTTTGTGGCAGGCCCCGTAAGCATAAAGGCGGAAGCGCTGCCCATGCTCATGCCGGACAAAAGCCACTGCTGCAAAAGAGGAATGGTCCCTCCCCCGCAGGCATACAGAGGCACCCCCAGGGTAGCCGCCATGAGAACCCCAAAGCCCTCCTGCTTTCCAAACAGCGCCGCGAACCTTTCAGCAGGCACATACCTCTGAAACAGCGCCGACAAAAGGACTCCCAGGAGAAAATATCCCCCTGTGGCCTTTATATTCCTCCCAAGATTTTTCAAAAACCGCAAAATCAGATTGGGGTCCGTGTCCCTGCCTGCCCGCTCCTGAAAGCCGGAAAAGTTAAAAAATCCTTTGTCCCGAAAAAAGAACCGCACCATCAGCCCTGCAGCCGCACCGCACAAGAAGCAGGAAACACACCGGATAACAAGCGCCCTCTGTCCCAGTACACCACTGTAAATGATCAACTGGGGATTCAAAAGAATGGAGCTCATCATAAAGGCAGCCAGCAGATCATCCTTCATCCCCTTCTGGGAAAATGACGCCGCAATGGGAATGGTTCCATACATGCACAAGGGGGAGGCAATCCCCAGAAGGCTTGCAGGAATCACCCCCAGCACCCCCAGCTTTTTCCCGTTCAGGCCCTGAAACAGACTGTGGATTCTGGCCTTGCCAAATACGGAAATCAGAGACCCCAGCACCATGCCAAGGGCCCAGTAAGGGGCAATCTGCTCCAACTGGACCATAAAATAGTACCACAGATAAATCCATTCCCTGCGCAGAAGGGAGATCAGCCCGCTCATGGTCTCACTCATCCAGGCTCACCAGGGTATACTCCCTGGTCCCCAGCCCGATCTCCTGGGCATGAGCCACCGTAAGAATCCCGTTTCTCGACTCAATCCTCTGAATCAGGGAAGCCCCGTCCTCTGCCGCATACACCAGGTCCACACAGGCCTGGTCCAGTGCCACCGGGTCCGTGGAAGCCAGGATTCCGATATCATGCATGTCCGGCTGGGCAGGATTGCTGTCGCAGTCACAGTCCACAGACAGGTTGTTCATAACACTGATATACACCATGTTCCCCTCCATGTAATCGCTGACCGCCTTGGCCGCCTCTGCCATGGACTCCAGAAAATCATCCTGGGTTCCCCCGGACCAACTGCTGTCACTGGTGCCGCCGGAGTGAATCAGCACCTTTCCGTTCTGGGAAGCAATGCCAATGGAGATATTTTTCAGCGCCCCGCCGAATCCTCCCATGGCATGGCCCTTAAAATGAGAAAGCACCAGCATGGAATCATAATCTGCCAGGCCCGCTCCCACAATATCCTTCGTCAGATGTTTCCCCTCTGCCACAGGCAAATCCATGGTCCCCTCACTGTCCAGGATATCAATGGGGGCAATGGCCGCAAACCCGTGATCTTCGGCCACCTGGAGATGAAGGGCCGTGCTGGCCCTCTGGCCGCCATAGGCTGTGTTGCTGTCCACAATGGTGCCGTCCACCCGTGCCACAAGGTCTTTAATCAGGTCCGGGGATAAGTAATTGTGGCCTCCCGGCTCCCCCATACTCAGCTTTACCGCCACCTTGCCCTTCATGTCACGTCCCATGGCATCATAGACCGCCATAAGCCCTTCCGGGGTAATGGAATCTGTCATATACACCACCGGCTTTTCTCCCTGCCCCGGCTCTGCTGCCTCTGCCTGACCCTCTGTCTGATCTGCTGCCTGAACCGTCCCGGTCCGTTCCCCAGAAGCCCTTTCCTCCCCCAGCGACAAGGTGACCATAACGTTTCCGCCTCCCAATATCTCCTTCAGTTCCGCCTGGGTCACATCCTGTATCTTCCCCAGCCTTGTAAAATTCCAGGAATTGGTGTCATAGTAAATGACCAGAGAATTACCCATATAAAGGATAATGTCCCCGGGTCCGGTGGTAATCTGCTCATCGTTGGTTGGCAGGCTCTGTCCAATGGGCCCCACCTTCTCCATATTTCCATAATCGCTCATGTCAATGGTAAGGGATCCGGCTATAAGAATCTCCTTCAATGCCTCCGCTGAAGAATTGTCCGCCAAAACCGCTGTGAGAACCCTGTCCCCAACTGTAATCCTCATAAAATCTTCCTCCTTCTCTGTCTGTGCCTCCCCAGATCCTCCAGACAAGGCGGTTCCCTCAGCCATTACCCGGTTCTCCGATGTGGAGACCATTTGGGCCTGGGTATCCGAAACTTCCTTCCCGCCGGACAGAGCCCTGCTCTGACCGCAGCCTGCAAGGGTCAGAGCAAGTCCCGTCATAACCGCCAATGCTGCCAAAATCATTCCTTTTTTCTTCCCATTCATTCCAAAACCTCCCACTCGTTCTTTTGCGGATTACGGATTTAACTCCATCCCCGAAAGCCAGCCTTCGATTACATT
>JAETTS010000325.1 GCA_021769025.1 Enterocloster bolteae | reverse complement strand
CAGGGCGCTGCCCCGGCGGTACCATACCCGTTCTCTGCTCCTCATCATACTGTCTCCTTATCTTTAAACACGCCATTCTGCCTGGCGGCAGCCTCTCTGCCTCCCTGTACCTGGGTTCTTCCCTGCGGCAAGATCCACCGCTGTCTTGTGCTTCTTATGACCCTCTCGGCCTCCCCACCCCACTTTCTCCCTGCATCTCATCACTGCTTCACCCGCGGCAGATTCCAGCGGTAATGGGCCGCCAAAAGCCGGATCACCACAACCAGCACAGAAGATACCACCATAGCCGGAATCTGCCCAAACTCCCGGTAGATCCACACACAGCTTATGGCCCCTGCCACTGATGCACACGCATAAATATGCTTCACAAAAATATAAGGCGGCACCCCTGCCATCATATCCCGCAAAAGCCCGCCTCCCACACCTGTCAAAGTCCCCAAAAATGTAAGCAAAAACGTATTCTCCAGATACCCGCTGCCAATCCCTGTGGTCACACCCACCACCGTAAAGATCCCAAGGCCCACGGAGTCCATAAGCAGCATAGCCTTGTCATATAACACTCCCACCTTGCCCTGCAGCAGATTTCTCTTAAAATACAGCACAAGAAATACCAGCAAAGAAGTGCCAATGGCAACCGACACATACACCGGCCGTATCAGCGCTCCCGGCACATTGCCCAGGATCACATCTCTGGTCATCCCGCCGCCGACAGCGGTAACCACCCCCAATACACACACACCAAACACATCCATCCCGCAGTTTATCCCTACCATAGCTCCGGACGCTGCAAATGCAATGGTACCGGCCAGTTCCATACAAAATACGATAATCCCCTGAATATCCATTGATACGATCCTCGCTGATTCTCTTTTGCAGCCTCAAACGTTCCGGCTTTCGCCATGCTTGTCTGCATTTCCCTGCGCTTGTCCGCATTTCCCTGCGCTTGTCTACGTCTTCCTGCACTTCTCTATGTTCTTTTGCACCTTCCGTTTACTTTTTATGCCACTGATAAAATTCCTTTAACTCCGCCTTCACATCCTCCGGCAGCACGGTCTTCTTCACTCCCCGGATGGCACCCTCTAAAGCCAGAAGCCTGTGGATACAAGCCGAGTCATCGATCCCCTGAATCTTGAGCCAGGCCTCCTTAGCCCCTGCAGCCTTTAAATCTTCCTCTGTAAAAATCCCCACCTGATTCAGCTGTTCCTCCACCGTCTTCCCAATATTGGGCAATTTAGCCAACTCTCCCATCTGTCTCCTCCTTCTAAAATCCTGACATAAATTGTAGCACACAACTTCCACAAGCACAATAACATTTCCCAAAGCCCCAATTCCATCCTCTTTATACGCAAACAGGAGCAGCTGCCAGCAGATTCCTCATCTGCCAAAGCAACCACTCCTGGACGCATGTTCGTCATTAGCTCCTTTCTCCTACCCCTTTATCCCATCCATGGCAATCCCGTCTACCAGATACCGCTGGAAGATAATAAAGAAGATGATAACCGGTAGCAACGACACCACTGACATGGCAAACAGGCCACCGTAATTATTATACGAGTTGGGGTCAAGATACATATTCAGTGCCAGCGGAATCGTAAAACGGTTCACGCTGTTCATAAAAATCAATGGCTGGAAGAAGTCCTGCCAGATCCAATAAAACGCAAAAATCGAAGAAGTGATAATTGCTGGCTTCACCACCGGAACCAGAATCAAAAACAATGTCTTAATCTTCCCACACCCGTCAATCTGAGCTGCCTCATCCAGTTCTCTGGGAATCCCCCGAAAAAACTGAACCATCAGAAAGATAAAAAATGCACCTCCGAATATCCACGGCAGAACAAGGGCTGTCCTGGTATCAATCAAATGCAGCTGTTTTAAGATAATATACTGAGGCACCACCATTACCTGAGGGGGAATCATCATAGTCATCATCACGCAGCCAAACCAGAACCCTGAAAATCGAAACTTCAGCCTAGAAAGCGCATATGCTGCCAGCAGGGAAGTCAACACACATCCTGCCATACCAATGACTGTCACCATCAGGGAATTGACAAAAAACGTCACAAACTTCACCCCACCGATTCCTGAAAAACCACTGCTGTAATTGGTTCCCGCATCCCATGTCTTGGGAATCAGAGAATATGTGTCCAAAAACATGGTATCATTGCTCTTAAACGAACTGGCAAGAAGCCACAAGAGCGGATAAATCATCAAAAAGCCAAGGGCGCAAGCCCCCACATGAAACAAAACCGCATGTATTTTTCTCTTCCTGTGCATTCCCATTTTCTCATCCCTCCTCCGACTCATAATACACCCAGTTCTTTTGTGTCTTAAAGATAATCACCGTAAAGACAGCGATGATCGCAACCAGAATCCAGGCAAGAGCACAGCTATAGCCCATATCAAAGTAGGTAAACGCCCTGCGGTACAGATAAAGCACATAAGACAAGGTACTGTCAAGAGGCCCTCCGTCCGTGATTACATAACTCTCTGTAAACACCCGGAATCCATTGATAATCTGTAGAATCAGATTAAAAAAAATCGTAGGCGTCAGCATAGGAAGGGTAATCTTAAAAAATGTATAAGAAGGCTTAGCCCCATCTACCATGGCCGACTCATAAAGCGTATAAGGAATCTGCTTTAACGCAGACAAGAAAATCAGCATCGATGAGCCAAACTGCCACACACCCATGAGAATAATCACGCTGAGAGATGTGCTGGGATTTCCCAGAAAGGATGTGGTCTGCTGGATTCCGAATAGGGAAAGCAGCGTCATAGCCACTCCCTTGTTGCCGAAAATCTGTTTCCATACAACAGAAACGGCGATGCTCCCCCCTATAATAGAAGGGACATAATATAATGTCCTGTATAGCCCAAGCCCCTTATGCTTCTTATTCAAAAGCATGGCGACAAACAAGGCAAACGCAAGCCTTAAAGGCACCAGAATCAAAACATAAGAAAATGTCACCTTCAGTGCCTGGACAAAGGTGTCATCCTGGGTAAATGCACGGATATAATTTGCCAGCCCGATAATCCGCGGATTATTAAGCAAATTAAAATCCGTAAATGAATAATAAATGGATATAACCGCAGGAACCAGCCACATTCCAACGAATCCAACAAGCCAGGGCAACATAAGCAGGTACGCCACCCCATTGTCAGCCGCTCTTTTCTTTTTGCTCCTCATAATACGTAATCAATCTCCTTCCATCCGATTTTTATTGGATTTTCATGAACCCATTATAACCCTGTCCAATAAAACCCTGAATGGAATTAACAGATTACTTGTCTGTAAAATTCCGACTTTCCCCTTCAGTCAATGTCCTCCGGTATTCCGACGGCACCATCCCTGTCCTCTTCTTAAACACCTTAGCAAAATACTGCCCATCTGCTGGATATCCCACCTGCTTTGCCAGTTCCGCTATCCGGATATCCGGGTCAAATGCCATTAGACGCATAGCCAGCTCCATCCGAATCCGTACCAGAAACCCAGAATACTTCTCACCCATACAGCGGTAGAAAAAACGCCCAAAATAATCCTCATTCATGAAAAGCACTTCTTTCGCCAAGAACTGCAGGCTCAAATCAGGATTTTTAATATTCCGGTAAATACCAAAAAGAATCTCCTTCAAACGGCTCCCATCCTTTGTCTCTGGCAAAGACAGACCGAGAAACGCCCCGCAACCATCCATAACCTCTTTAAGAATCTCCCAGATTTCCTCACTCCTCCACCTTTTGCACTCTTTGCCGCAGAAAACCTCCAAGAAGAAC
>JAETTS010000324.1 GCA_021769025.1 Enterocloster bolteae | reverse complement strand
GGAAATGTACCGCCACAACAAAGGGGTTATCTGTGTGGGGCAAGGCCCATGGGAGATGCCGGATTCCACCAGACAGCTACACGGAATCCTTGAGAGCAAGGGCCTTCCGGTATGGGTGGATTTCTGGGGATATGACTGTGCCCATGACTGGGATTGGTGGTATAAGCAAGTTACGTATTTCGTGCCATATCTGCTGAACCGTTAGTGTAGTGTATGTAAGTACCAATAACAAATTATGCAAAAGAACCATTGAGGAGGAGCTGAGTATGAAAAATGTAGTTTTTATTTCCCCAAATTTCCCTACCAACTACTGGCAGTTCTGCCGGGAGCTGAAAAATAACGGAATGAATGTCCTGGGAATCGGCGACCAGCCTTATGATGAATTGACTCAGGATTTAAAGGACAGCCTGCATGAATACTACAAGGTAGACAGCCTGGAAAATGAAGATCAGGTGTACCGCGCTGTCGCCTTTTTTATCTTCAAGCACGGCCGCATCGACTGGCTGGAATCCAACAACGAATACTGGCTGGAGCGGGATGCCAGGTTGCGGACGGATTTTAACATCTCTACTGGCTTCCACACAGAGGACATTCCCAGAGCCAAATACAAATCCAAGATGAAGGAATACTACATAAAGGCAGGCATTCCTGTGGCGCGTTACCATCTGGTGGATACCCTGGAAGGCTGCCGGGAATTCGTAAAGGAGGTTGGCTATCCAGTGGTTGCCAAGCCGGACAACGGCGTAGGCGCTTCCCACACCTACAAGCTTTCCACCGATTCAGAACTTAATCAGTTTTTTGAGGAAAAGCTGGAATATATTCCCTATATTATGGAAGAGTTTATTGATGCAGAGGTCAATTCCTACGATGCAATCATTGACTCCAAAGGCGATCCCATGTTCGAGACCGGCAATGTGACCCCCAACTCCATCATGGATATTGTCAACAATTCAGATAACTCCATCTACTACATCGTGAAGGAGCTGCCGGAGGATACCAAGGCTGCCGGACGTGCCGCCGTGAAAAGCTTCGGCGTGAAGAGCCGCTTCATTCATTTTGAATTCTTCCGTCTTTTAAGCGACCATGAGGGATTGGGAAAGAAAGGGGATGTGATTGCCCTGGAGGTTAACATGCGTCCCTGCGGCGGATTTACTCCTGATATGATCAACTTTGCCCACAGCACCAATGTGTATAAGATCTGGGCTGATATGGTTGCTTTTGATCATTCCACCATGCCGGTGGGCAAGCATGCCTTCTGTGCATTTGCAGGATTGCGGGACGGCAAGAACTTTGTCATGAGCCATGAAGATATCCTGGAGAAGTATGGGGCCAATATGAAGATGGTGGATCGGATTCCGGATGTGCTGTCCGATGCCATGGGGAATCAGATGTATGTGGCCACCTTTGATACGAAGAAAGAACTGGATCGTTTTTATAAGAATGTGTTGAAGTGTCGCGCAGGTAAGGGGACAGGTAAGAAGTAGATACGTTTGGATCGCGCGTCATTGGTTAGGAAATTTTTATTGTATAATGTTCGTAGCCTGGGAGCTGTGGCAAAACAGTTGCTATATACAAATTACAGTGGCGAAATCACACCAACCTCGCCTGTATATTGTATATAAGTTGCATCATGCCACAGTCTTTCCAGGCTACATTGTACTATGGATTTACAATCACAGACACCCCGTCCGGAATGCCAAGAATTTTCCCTTCCCGGATCCCCTGCTCTTCCAGTATCCGATCCGCCATTGCCACGGCCTCCTCAATGGAATGGGCTGGAGTCATGTGAAGGTCTCTCACCAGCTGGTCGTCGGCCTCTGATACATAGATCACGTGGGCATGCATCAGAACACGGGCGAAGATCTGGGACTGCCATTGATCCACAATCGTCTGTTCCGGCGCAGTCGCCACAAAGCCTTCCACCATCTTCTGAAGGTTCTTCTGATCCCGGAAAGTCTGGTGAAATACCTTTCCTCCATGTCCGTCATCTGACCTGGCGACCATGACGATCACGCCGTCTTTCTTTACCGTCGCCTCAGCTGCTGTCATGCCCTTCACTGCCTGATAGATATTCTGATCCAGCGGATATCCCCCATTGGTGGTTATCACAATATCAGACGGATTGGATCTGACACCGCACAGGCCTTTCAGAAATTCCCTTCCTTTTTTGTGGGCCTCCTCCACATCCCCAGAAACCCCATACACCACCTGTTTCTCTGAGTTGATCACCACATTGCAGATGAACTTCAGATTTGCCATCCTGGCGGCGGCGATCATATCTTCATGGATAGGATTTTCTTCAATTATACCGGTTCTTGCCTTTGGATGATGGATAAACGCCCCATTGTGATTATAAAGAACCGTCTGCCTGGAAGCGATCCCAGGCAGCACGCTTTTTCTTCCTCCTGAAAATCCTGCAAAAAAGTGGGGCTCTATGAATCCTTCCGCTACCAGAAGATCTGCCTCCACAGCCAGCCGGTTCAGGATCAAATCTCCGCCGGAAGGAAGGGTTCCCACACGCACCATGTTGGCTGTATCGTCACAGTCATGAATCACGATCTTCTCGCTGCGTACGATCTCTTCGCCAAATTTCTCCACCAATTCTTCCATCTTTGTCTCCCGGTGACAACCGGTTGCAATGAGAAAGGTGATGTCCCCATCCGGATTTCCTCTCCGGATCTCCTGAAGCATCTGCGGAACGATCACCTTTGAAGGCACCGGCCTGGTATGATCCGATGCAATCAATACAATCTTTTTCTTCCCTTTTGCAAGTTCACAGAGCCTGGGGCTTCCAACTGGATTCTCAAGGGCTTCTTTTACCAGTTCTTCTTGTGATTTTCCAGGTTTATATTGATTCAGATCCGATACCAGCGTTCCCCCGTAACGGCTTTCTGGTATCTCATAGACCAATTCCTCTCTTCCATAAGGAAATGCTACCTTTGGCAATGCTTTCTTCCTCCTGTCTTCTTCCCCACTCCCGCAAAAATACCGGGAGTACTTTTTTCACGCAACAGGAGACCCTTCTATCACAGCCAGAAAGAGTCTCCTAACCACCTTACAGAATTATTCCTTATTTACAATCCCGCTTAAGTCACCGGTCACTGCCCCACAGATGATGGGCTTCATGTAGATATCCACATCTTCTGTAGTCATAGGGATAGGCATATTCTGAAGCTTCATGGACAATTGAGGATCTTTCGCCGCGGAAAGAATCTTCTCCACATGCTCCTCTGTAAATCCCTTAAGATCCGATAATTTGGTAGGCGCTCCGATGGATTTGCCGAAGGCGATCAGCCCTTCTGAGACGGCAATTGCCCGTTCTCTGCCCTCAAGAGCAGCAACATCCTTCTGGATAAACCCATGTTTTGCAAGAATCTCACCCACTGCCTTCAGCTGATCCTGAATAGCAGGAGAATAAAATACAGCATAGTAAGGATTCATAATGCCACATGCTGTTCCATGGGCCACCAGATCCACCAGGGAAAAACTGGTTAAGTGGGCGCCGCTTGTCCCCCCGATCATAATGGCATAGCCGCCAAGATCCGTGGCCAGCCCCAGGGCCTCTCTGGCTTTTCTGTCACCTGGATCCTCAATCACTTTCCCCGCATAGGAAATAGTCAGTTCAATGGCCGTCTGGGCAAGGGATTTTGCCAGTTCATAGTTCTGGGAATTTGCCCCGCAAAATACTTCAAATGTATGAGCGATTGCATCCAGAGCACCGTCAATGGACACACTGACCGGCATGGTCAAGGTGGTCTCATAGTCAAAGAGC
>JAETTS010000323.1 GCA_021769025.1 Enterocloster bolteae | reverse complement strand
TTTTTTATCTTATAGACCAGCTGTCTGGGGGAAAACCGTTCTGCTCCACAGTCCCCAAACCGATCAGCCAATACCTGGTACAGATCATGGGCTCCCCTGGCATCTACCAATGCCCGGTGAGCAGCTCCGGTTTTCACCTGGAAATACTGGCACGCATCGGCCAGATTTTTCTTCTGCTTTGCCGGCATAAATACCCTGCTCAGCTGAAGGGTGTCGATCCCTTCTTTATCAAACGCCAGGCCTTGGTTGACAGCCGCCTTCTTTAAGAAACGATAATCAAACATTACGTTGTGGCCTAAGAGAGGCAGCCCCTCACAAAATTCCACATACTCGCCTATCACCCTCTCGATCCCAGGAGCATCTTTCAGCATATCATCCTGAATTCCTGTCAACTGCCGGATATGCTGGCTCAGTTCTTGTCTGGGATTAACCAAAGTTGCTTTTTCTTCCACAATTTTCCCGTCTCGGACTAAGACTCCGGCAATCTCAATGATCTTATCGGTTTTAGGATTCAGGCCTGTGGTCTCTATATCAACTGCCACATAAGAAACTGGAATGTTAACCATTTATTTTCACCGCTTTCGCATTGTAGGTAAGGATATCTCTGTTTTTATAATCAAACAGAATCATACTGCCATCCATCATGACTTCCAGATGAGCCATCTTGCTTATCTGTCTGGCATCATACCCTTCATATCCTTTCAGATATACAGGGTTCTTTTCCTCCTCCTGAAAAAACTGACGTATTTTTTCCTTCCAGGGGCTTAAATCTCTGGCAAAAGACGGACGGCTTTTCATATTTTCCCTCAGATAAAGATCACAGATCAGGCAGTCCCGGTATACTTCCCTATCCCCACCCTGCTGCGTTAAAAATTCAAACAATACCTCATATCGGGCCAGGCGGCTGTGTTTTATGTCCGATAATCCTCTCGCTTCATAATACCGGGCCAACTCCTCAAACATGGCAAATGGAGAATCCCAATACGATTCCATCTCTTCCAGTGTGTTTGTAAACTGTCTGCTGTTATAGTATACTTCTACCATCTCCTCCACTGCCTTTAACTGCAGAATCTCACTGTAATTGATCCAGGCAGTGGAAAGAACTTCATATGGTGGAGCTTCATGATAACGAATTCCATATTCTTTTGCTGCCTCCGCCATATGAGATCCAGCCAGCACCTTCAGAAATCCCAGCTGAAGCTGCTCCGGCTTCATCCGGTATACCTCATCAAAGGATCTCTTAAAACGAGCCAATCCTTCATAGGGCAGCCCTGCGATCAGATCTAAGTGCTGGTGGATATTTCCAAAGGTTTTTATGGAAGCAACCATCCGTTGTAACTGCTTTAAATCCATCTCTCTGTGGATCTCCCGGATAGTCTGGGGATTGGTGCTCTGTACCCCTATCTCCAGCTGTACCAGCCCTTTTCTCATCCGCTTTAACACCGCCAGTTCCTCATCATCCAACAAGTCACCGGCTATCTCAAAGTGAAAGTTAGTAATCCCATTATCGTGTTTCAGCAGATAATTCCAGATAGACAAGGCATGGCTTTTCTTACAATTAAATGTCCTGTCCACGAATTTCACCTGAGGCACTTTATGTTCCAGAAAAAAATCCAATTCCTTTTTCACCAGATTCAGACTGCGGAACCGTACCGTCTTATCTACAGAGGACAGACAATAACTGCATCGGAAGGGACATCCCCTGCTACTCTCATAGTAGAGAATCCGATGTTCCACCCCTTCCAGTTCTTTGTAGGGAAACGGAATCTCATCCAGATTTAGAAGCGGCCTGGAAGCGGTTTTAACAATCTCCCCATTCTCATTCCGAAACAAAATTCCTGAAATCTGCTCCTTCCAGCCTCTTTTCTGTTCTTTTCTTCCACCATAGGCTTCTGCCAATTCCGCAAAGGTTGCTTCTCCTTCCCCAGCCATAATCCCGGTGACAGAGGCCTCTTCCTCCAAAAGCCTGACTGCGTTACAGGACGCTTCCGGCCCCCCAAGCCAGATATCTGTATGGGGAAGGACCTTGGGACTGTCCCTCAAAAGCTGCCTGATCATCGGAATGTTCCAGATATAGCAAGAGAACCCGATCACCTGGGGCTCCTGCCTGTAGATATCGGAAAGGATGTCATCTGGCTGCTGATTGATGGTATATTCCGCCAGATCAATCCGCAGGGTTCCTGACCCTGACGGAGTTGTCTGCCCACTTTGCGCCTTCTTTAAAAGCATCTGGTTCCCATAGGCTTTTAAACTGTATATGCCCAGGTTGGAATGGATGTATTTTGCATTGACTGCTACCAATAAAATCTTCATTCAGGTTTCTCTCCAGTGCGGACCACATGGTATCCTGCTGCTTTTGATAAACGGTTCATGATGGCTTGTCCCAGATGGGATGTCGAAAAACATTCTGAAAAGATATAATCTGCCTGAAGGTCATCAAATTCCCTCAACACAGCAAACAGATTGTGTGCTATGGTCTCCTCTTGGGCGCGGACTCCCAGGCTTTTCACAATTCCTCTGGGATACTGTAGCGCCGTCTCCTCCGTGCAGATAATTCCCACGCAAAATCCCTGATCCATCTTCTCTCCAGCCAGACGGTTGATCCTTTCTGTCACTGTCTCCCTGGCCCCTTCCCCCGCTTCTACTAAAACCATCTGGGCTTTCGGCGCATAATGGCGGTACTTCATGCCTGGAGCCTTTGGTTTCGTTCCGGCACTTACCGGCCCAAGAACTGCCTGGTCTGTCTCCACATTCCCCACTGTCTCATGGAGCATCTCCATGGTAACCGCGCCAGGCCTTAACAATACTGGCACCGGTCCAGATACATCAACAATGGTGGACTCTACCCCGATCCCCACTGGCCCTCCATCTATCAGCATATCGATCCTTCCATTCATATCCTGGTATACATGCTCTGCCGTAGTAGGGCTGGGCCTTCCTGAGGTATTGGCGCTGGGGGCGGCTATAGGAACCCCGGCCATCTCAATCAAACGAATCGCTATAGGATCCTCAGGCATCCGAACCGCCACAGTATCCAAACCTCCCGTGGTCTCGTCAGGAACCTCATCGTTCTTTGGAAAAATAAGCGTCAATGGCCCTGGCCAATAAGTCTCCATAAGCTTTTTCCCCGCCTCAGGAACCTCCCTTACCAATGATTTCAACTCCTCTACATGTCCAATGTGTACAATCAGAGGATTATCCGACGGGCGGCCTTTCGCAGCATAAATCTTCCTGGCCGCTTCCCGATTCAACGCATTCGCTCCCAATCCATACACAGTCTCTGTCGGAAATGCCACCAAACCGCCATCCTGTATGCACCTGGCGGCTTGTGCAAGCAATGTGTCATCTATTGCCTCTTTCTCTATCTTTATCACTTTCATGTCTGTCTCATCTCCCCTCTTCAGGCGGCCCACACAACAGCCTTACAGCTGCCCCTTATCATACCAAAATAAGAAATAGAATGCAACCATCCCAATGCAGTTCTTTTTTCTCTTGTCCACCAATATATTAAACTAATGGAACCATCAGGAGCCAACCATGAAATTCCCCGACAACGCCCAAGGCAAACTACTACCTTCTTACCTCCTTCCGGCTGTGGAAGCGGTTATGGCCCTTATCCTTTTCGTTCTGATATACAATCTTTCCTGGCAGGCAGCCATCTTAACCTCCAGTTCCTCCGTCACGCCAGCAGAAAAAAAGCCGGTTGTGGTGATCGACAGCGGCCATGGAGGCAACGATCCCGGCAAAATCGGTGTAGACGGAACCTTGGAGAA
>JAETTS010000322.1 GCA_021769025.1 Enterocloster bolteae | reverse complement strand
TTTCGGATTCAGGGAGAACTGGATTTTTCTCTGATTGGCATACTGGCCGGAATATCAGCTGTATTAGCTGAAAATAGGATTGGGATTTTCGTGGTATCCACGTATAATACAGATTATGTTTTGACAAAAGCAGATGATTTTGAACGGGCCCTGGGACTTTTGGAAAGCCGTGGGTATGGTATTGCTAAATAGATGCACTGGCAGAATGGGACAGGTCCGGCCGGAGATGGATTTACCGCCACAGTCCTGTTATGGCTATTTCCGAAGAACAGGTGCGTTAATACGACGGCAGCCTGGAAAGGATGGAGCGCCTCCGGCAAAGCTGCCGCATAGTTGGCCAAGGCCGGGAAAATGGATGTGGCATTAGGGAATACCCGAAATAACGGAAGGATATATGACATACTGATGTCATGTTTTGTATGGTAACATGACAGAAGCTCCGCAGCAGAATACTATCAGCGGAGCTTGGAAAGGAATGGGTGCCATGGCATACAGTTTAAAGGAAGTAACGATACGTACGGATAACTCAGAGGAGGGAATGGAGCATATCGGGGAGCTTTGGCGCCATATTATGGACGGCCGTCTGCCCATTCTCTTTGACAGCGGGCATCAGTTCCGGGCAGGAATATCCCCTGTATCCAGGTACAGCGATTATGACGGTGATGAGACAGGCAGCTACGACCTGACTGTCATGGCTGTCACAAGTGACTTTTTTACTCAAATGGATGAAAAGGTGAAAATGGGGCAGTACCGGAAATATGATGCGTGGGATGAAAACGGCGACTTGGGCGCCTGTACCCGGAAGGCGTGGGAGACAGTGTGGAGCCAGCAGAAGGCAGGAATCATACACAGGTGCTTTACAGAGGATTATGAGAGCACGGTTCCGGCTGAGTATACAAAGGACGGAAAGGCACATTGTTATCTGTACATTGCAGTCAGATAAGAAGAGGCTGAGGAAATGGAGTTATATTAAGGGGTATTAAGGGCTTGCTGCCAGCAATGGCGGCCGGCCTTTTTGTTTTCCTTTCTGCCTGCAACCTCCGTACAGGTGGGGGTGAAATTGCACAATGGAAAATGCTAAAATAAGGGGAAATTTGTCGAAATAGGTTGACTATGTAAAAGGGCCTATTTATAATAAAAAAATATGGTTTTTTACAAAAATTTTATAATCATGGAAAGTTAAGGAATGGATATGGACAGTTGGGCAGAGATGGAAGAGCAGATCCTGAAAGAACTGAATCTTCACAGGATGAAGGATGATGCTGAGGTTTTCAGCAGATTGGAGCGTTACTCCGGTTCAGAGGCCGGGGAAGCAGCCGTGGATTATCTGGTTCAGGAGCTGGAAGCAGCGGGGATTGAACATGAACGGCATTATTATGAGCTTATGAGAAGCCTGCCTGTACAGGCTTCTGTTACTGTAAAGAAATCAGGAGAGCCTGATTTCACCGTGGAGGCAATAGCTGCTGTATACAGCGGTGAAGCCCATGGGCTTACAGGAGAACTGGTCTGGGATGAGATGTGTACCAAGGGTCAATTGAACGGCATGGAACAGGAGGAACGGTTCCGGACATTTAAGGGAAAGATTGTCCTGACCTATGATATCAGTTTTCCTTTCTATTATGAAGCGGCGAGGGCAGGAGCACTGGGCATTGTGGCCATATGGCCCAAGGACATTCATCACCACGACACCATGGGCGGTGTATGGGGAATGCCGGGAAGCAGGGACAGGGATTTGTACCCTTATCTGCCCTATGTGCAGATATTGGGGCAGGACGGTCTGAAGCTGATTGAGATGGTTAAGGCGGGCACTGCAGCCGTGGGAACAGAAGCAGCCAAAGGTATGGCTGTGACAGCTCAGATGGATGTGGCCATGGACAACCGCATCGTAAGGTCCAGTATGCCGGTGGCCACCATTCCGGGCAAAAGTGAGAGCTTTGTGCTCCTGAGCGGCCACTACGATTCCTGGTATGAGGGGATGACGGACAACGGGGCAGCTAACGTGCTGATGCTGGAGACAGCCAGGGCGCTGGAAAAGTTTAAGGACAGGCTGAACCGCACCGTGGTGATTGCCTGGTGGTCCGGTCATTCGGACGGGCGTTACTCCGGCTCCACCTGGTTCTGCGACCATCACTATGAGTATCTGAGAACGCACTGCGTGGCCCACATCAACATGGATATCTGCGGATGCAAGGGAAGCAATGCAGTCCGTTTCGATATGAGCGGTATGGAGGGAGAGGCGTTTAACGATGAATTCCTTGCATCCTATAACAGCCGCAAACCCCTTGCGTACAGGGCTCTGGACCGTTCCAGCGACCAGACCTTCTGGGGAACCATGACCCCTGTATCCATTGCTCCCCAGTTTTATATGGATGACGGACAGACGCCCCAGCCCCCAAAGAGCAGCGATATCTTAAGGCCAGCGGCCATGCCGGCGGCCTTTGGGGTGGGCGGTCCCTTTTACTGGTGGCATACCAGGGAGGATACCCTGGATAAGATCGGGGACGATGTGCTGGCCCGGGACTGTGAGATAGCGGCAAGGCTGGTGCTGCGCTATGCCATGGACAAGCCCCTTCCTATTGATATGAATGGTTTCATGGGGGAGATGCAGTCCTATTTTGAGGCCTTTGCAGAGGAACTGGACCCGGACTTCGATGTGGCTCCGGTACTGGCATCCATTGCCCTGACCCGAAAATCCGTTGAGAAGCTCTCCGATGCCATCCGGGCATATCCAAAGCAGGATGCGGACAGCATACTCATCCGGACAGCGGGAGAACTGGTGCGCTTGAAATATACGTATTCCAGCCCCTACGGACATGACTATGCAGTGGAGCACCAGCCCTATGCAGTGTTTTCCTCCCTGTTAGGAGTGCACAGGGACAATACGCCTGAGGACCGGTATCTGATGTCGCAGACGGATTTCATCCGCCAGAGAAACAGGATGACAGGCCAGCTCCATGAGGTATGTGAGGCCATTGAATTACAGCTGTACCGCTGGCAGGTACAATAGCAGATACAATAATCACTGAGAAAGGACACGTATCATGTTACGTTATATTATCAAACGTATTATATTTGCCATTCCGGTGTTAATCGGAGCAACCTTCCTGGTGTTTACCATCATGGACCTTGCACCGGGCGACCCGGCACGTATTATCCTGGGCAGCAATGCCACAGAAGCAGCCCTGGCCTCCCTGAGGGATTCCATGGGGCTTAATGACCCGTTTCTGGTGCGCTACGGGCGGTTCATACTTGGGCTTCTCCACGGGGATTTAGGCACATCCTACCGCAACGGACAGGCAGTGTTCTCCCTGATTATGGGACGTCTGGGCAACACCGTGGTGCTGGCTACCTCGGGAATCATATTTTCCGTTATCATCGGCATTCCGGTGGGAATTATATCTGCAATCAAGCAGTATTCCGTCCTGGACAATATTACCATGTTTATCACCCTGTTTTTGATGGCAGTGCCCACCTTCTGGTTTGCGCTGATCCTTGTCATCATTTTTTCACTGAACCTGGGCTGGCTGCCGTCTTCCGGCATGCAGCACGGATTCCCGGACAATCTTATCAGCCTGATTCTGCCTACCCTGACCCTGGGATGCGGATATGCGGCTCTGATTGCCCGCACCACCCGTTCCTCGGTTCTGGAGGTGGTGCGTCAGGATTACATTGACATGGCCAGGGCAAAGGGGCTTACGGAAAACGCGGTTATCTGGAAGCATATGTTAAAAAATGCCCTGATTCCCATTGTAACTGTGGTGGGACTGAACTTCGGAA
>JAETTS010000321.1 GCA_021769025.1 Enterocloster bolteae | reverse complement strand
TCCTTGGGGGAGGATACCTGGTTTCTTTACAGCCTTATGGAGAAAGGCGTATCTGCAGTTTATACCACAGATGCCATGTATTATTACAGGAAACATAAAGGCGGATCCTGGGCCCTGAGGTTTACCCTGGAGGGAATCCTAGCGTCTGGAGCAGTGTTTAAACGGATGGAACGTATGGAACAGAATTACGGGAGAATGGAACATGCCCGGTTCTGGGAAGGGGAGTACGTAAGAATTTTAAAGCGTGCCATGGACTGCCTTCCGAGAGAGGAGTTGTACCAGATGAGAAATGCCGTCATACAGGAGATGAAAAATCCGTATTTTCGGCAGCGGCCATGGAGAATCAAAGGAACGGTTCTTTTGGCTTTTTTCTGCCATCCCCTCTATTGCTGGGGGAAAGGGTGGAAAAGAACCATAAAACGTCTGTGGGGAGGAGAAAATGACAAAACTGTTTCATAAGAAAAGCCAATGCTGCGGCTGTGGTGCATGCCAGGAGGCATGCGCCAAGGGGGCTATTCAGATGGTGACAGATTGGGAGGGGTTTTCCTATCCCAGGGTGAATCAGAATCTGTGTGTCCATTGCGGAAGATGTGAGGCTGTGTGCCCTATGAACCATCAGGACAGGAAGGAGGAGGCAGGAGAACGCATCTATCTGGGAGCACAGGCAAAGGATGACGAAATTCGGTTCTTTAGTACCTCTGGAGGCGTATTTCCTGTCCTGTCCCGCCTCATCCTGTCTGGGGGAGGGGTGGTCTTTGGCGCAGCGATGGATTGGGACGGCGTGGTACGCCACAGGGAGATTGAGAGGACAGAGGAACTTGGTTTGCTGCAGAAAAGCAAGTACGTCCAAAGTGAGATGGGCGGCTGTTATGAGAAGATTGGGAACATTCTGAAGGATGGACGGCAGGTGCTATTCACAGGAACACCCTGCCAGTGCCAGGCAGTAAAGCAATTCGTTGGAAAAGAAAGGGATAAACTTCTTTTAGTGGATCTGGTATGCTATGGGGTCCCGTCCCCGGGAATATGGAAGAAATACCGGAAGGAACTGGAAAAAACATACGGCGGAACCATTTCCCGGTTTTGTTTTCGGGATAAGAGAGAAAAAAATAACGGGCATACGGTATCGATGGATATCGGGGACAAAACGTATTCCCATTCCATGGATCAGGATCTGTTCTGCAAGCTATATTTTCAAAATTATATTCTCCGCCCTTCCTGCCATTGTTGCAGGTTTTGCAGGGTGGAACGGGAAAGCGACATGACCATAGGGGATTTCTGGGGAATTGAGAAGATAAGGCCGGATATGGAAGACGGGATGGGGACCTCGCTGGTGATCCTGCATAATGAAAAAGGGATCCGCGCCTGGCAGGCGGTGAAGGAGCAGTTCTCCTATTTTCAGTGTGAGAAAAAAGATGTGCTACAGCCAAGGCTATGTAAGCCGGCTCCTAAGTCCAGAAGAAGATGGGGATTTCTGGCTTTAAGCCAGGTTTTGGATCTGAAGACAGCAGAGAAGATCATGAGAAAGTAAAACGGACGTCAGAAAGAGAGGAACGCTATGATCGGCATATTAACGTTCTATTGGGCGGATGACTACGGAGCCTTGCTTCAAAGTTATGGGATGAAAACATACTTGAGTCACCATCAGGAAACCATCATGATTCCTTACTTTCCCGAAGAACTGAGACATCGGTACCGATTCATTCAGTTTAATAAGAAGGACAAGGGTTTAAGAAAAGGCTATCGGGTTGTAAGACAGATCATCGGCCAGATAAGCCGAGGCGTATTTTACAGCAACCTGATGGCAAAGTGCAGAATAAGCCATTTCAGAAAAACGTATCTTACAAGCAGTTCCAGGCGTTTACGGGATGCAAGGGAGATCTATGAATTTGACAAAGAGATCGATACGTATGTGGTGGGAAGCGACCAAGTGTGGAATCCCAGGATAACCGAAGGACTTCAGGAAGGGTATTTCTGTACCTTCCGCCAGTGGAAGAAGGAGCGTTCCCGCTATGTGGCCTATGCTGCCAGTATCGGTTCCCAGTCGTTGGAGGAGGGATTTGATGAGATGATCTCCCAATATCTAACGAATTTTGATGCAATCTCCCTGCGGGAGCCATCGGCAGTTCCATATATGGAAAAAAGGTGTAAGAAGGAACTGGAAGTGGTGTTGGATCCTGTATTTCTGATTGGAAGGGAGAAGTGGGAGGCTCTTATCAGGACCAACCGAAAGAGGAGGAAAGGGTATATTGCGGTTTACTATACAGAGTATAACCAGCAGATGGCGGATTATCTGAAAGAACTTGAACAGGACACGGGATTGTATGTTCTGATGTTGGCTCCCAAAATTCGGGGATTTCACTGCACAGACAACCAAATCAATGCTGTAGGATGCGGGCCGTTAGAGTTTTTGAAGTATCTGCATGACGCAGAGTATGTGGTGACAAATTCGTTTCATGGAGTGGCAATGTCCATTATCTTTCAAAAACAGTTTGCCGTATTTCCACACAGTGTCAGAAACGCAAGGCTGGCGGATATTCTACACACCGTTCATCTGGAGGAAAGAATCGTAGGTGAGGAAAAAGGGGTGCAGGGGATCTATGAGAAGATAGAATGGAGAAAGGTGGAGGAAGCCCTTAAGGAGGCAGTAAAACACTCGGAGGAGTTTATAGAGAGAGAAATTCTTGGACACCGAAACGGTAACTGTAAAGAACATAATCACGGTTAATTTCATTGTGATTATGGGTTTCAATGACAACGTTTCCTGGCTGGTGCTGTTTACTATGCAATGGATAATAGAAAAAGTGCGAAGCAACACAATGAATTGACATCATTCACTTTGGGTGCTATAGTGCTTTTAGGGTTTTATATGAAAAGGGGGAAGATATATGGTCTACGAGAAACCTGTAATGAAAGTTGTTAGGCTGGAGGAGGCAGATATTATCTGTGCTTCTGGTGAGTATACTTCTAGCAACGGCAACAAAGGACATGGCAACAATGGCAATGGCGTTGGCAAGGGACATACGGAACATGGCAATGGCAACGGCTATGGACATTACAAGTAATAACAAAATGGGTAATAAGAGATAGAGTGTGTCAAGCCAAGAACAGAGAATAAGGAACAGGAATTATATCCTGTTCCTGTTCTTGTTCGTCAAAAAGGGGATTTCAATGGATACAGCAGAACCATTTTTGCTTCGCCTGGCCGGAATCACGGTTCGGGTTGTATGCCAATTTCCAGAGAGCCAGGATTATTGCCGGGATTACCTGTGTGGAGAGAGATGCGGCAGGTCTGGAGGGCATACGGGGAGTCTGTATATGGAGGTTCAGGTAGGAAAAGAGCAGTTAAATGCAGAGCGGGCCGCCTCGCCGGCATATCCGGACACCTATCTGGAGCGTTTAAGTATCTACCGGCAGATTGCCGAAGGGTTGCCGGCCTTTGGGCGGGCTGTGTTCCATGGGGCTGTGGTTCAGTTCCAGGGAAAGGCCTATTTTTTTTCTGCTCCCAGTGGTACCGGCAAATCCACTCATGTGGCCTTGTGGAAGCGGTATATGGGAGAACAGGTGGGAATCATCAATGGGGATAAGCCTATTCTGGGGGATGACGGGAACCAGATTTTAGCCTATGGAACACCCTGGGCCGGGAAAGAGGGCTGGCAGTCTAATTGCTGTGCGCCCCTTCAGGGAGGCTGTTTTTTGAGACAGGCAAAAAGAAACCAGATGGTACGCCTTAGGCCGGAGGAATGTGCGGAATGGCTGCTGGGCCAGCTGTATCTTCCCTCCCATTCCCA
>JAETTS010000320.1 GCA_021769025.1 Enterocloster bolteae | reverse complement strand
GTTTACATTGGCTAATCTGGTTAACCTGGGAATCCGTGTAGTTATAGCCGTCACCTGTGCGCCAAGGTGGGGAATTGCCTTTGTCTGGATTGCTGTTCCTGTTGGGTGGCTGGCCAACTATCTGATTTCGTTTGGTGAGTATCGAACTGGGAAATGGGAGAGAGGCGGAATATAGAGAGAATCATGTGTTTGGGCAGCGGATTAGGGGAAAGAATCACCAGAATATAGTTTCATCAGAGAAAGAGAGGAGGCAGATATGGGCTGTTTGGGAAATACAATATGGTTTTTGTGTTGCGGGTTGTGGCAGGGGCTTGCCTGGGTGTTTTGGGGAATCCTGTGGTGTATCACCATTGTAGGGATTCCAATCGGACGGCAGTGTTTTAAGCTTGCCGCCCTTGCATTTTTTCCGTTCGGAAAAGAGATTCAGTATGGAGGGGGAACCATGTCATTTCTGGCCAATATCTTGTGGATTGTAATCAGCGGGATTCCGTTGGCAATCGGCGCTGTGGTAAATGGAGTGATCTTATGTTGCACCATCATCGGCATTCCTTTTGGACTTCAGTGTTTTAAGATCGCCAAGCTTGCCTTGATGCCCTTTGGGGCGACGATTACATACCATAGTTAGGCTCCATTTTTAATTTCCGCATTCAATGCTGATGGCATTGAATCTGGACAGCAAGTCATCAACTTTTATGGCGGCCTTGCGGTCATCAGCTTCATCAATCACTACCTGCCCCTGGTGCATCATAAGGAGGCGGTTGCCATATTCTACCGCATACCTAAGGTTATGAGTTACCATGATGGTAGTCAGTGCCTTTTCCTTTACCACCTGGCCAGTCAGTTCCATGATGACTTCTGCGGTCTTTGGATCCAAAGCGGCAGTGTGCTCATCGAGGATCAGGAATTCGATGGGAGTCATGGTGGACATCAGAAGTGCCATTGCCTGTCGCTGCCCGCCGGACAGGACGCCAACTTTCACATGAAGCTTATCCTCCAGCCCTAACCCCAACGATTTTAAGTTCTCCCGATAAAAGTCAATTCGTTTTTTGTTGGTGCCGGGGCGCAGAAGAAAGGCCTTGCCTTTGTTGTCCGCCAGGGCCATATTTTCAAGAATGGTCATATGAGGGCAGGTTCCCATAGCTGGATTCTGGTAGACCCGTCCGATGCGCCGCTGGCGTTTGAATTCCGGCATGGTGGTGATATTTTTGTCACCGATATAGATGGTGCCAGAGTCTAAGGGAATGCTTCCGCAAATGATGTTAAGCAGAGAGGTCTTGCCGGAGCCGTTGCTGCCTACCACGGAGACGAACTGCCCTTTTTCAATGGTAAGATTAAAGTCTTCAAAGAGACACATTTCATTGACTGTACCAGTATTATAGTATTTGCTGATATGATTCAGTTTAAGCATGGGCCTTCACCTTCTTTCTTCGCTGGGTGCTTACCACCAAGATGATCAAAAACAGGATGGAAGTGATCAGCTTTAGATCATTGGCCTCCATTCCCATGGAGATTGCTATGGAAATACAGGCTTTATAGAGGATGGAACCAATAATGACAGCAGTAGTTGGCCGGATTTCTTTTTTAAAAAACGGACTGAATATGGAAGAGCCGTTTTCCGGAGCCAGAAGCTGGATTCCGATGATCACGCTGGCCAGGCCGATTACGATGGTTCCCGTTCCCACGGAAATCTCGAAAAATCCCTTGTGCTGGCAATAGATGGAGCCAGCCAGAGCAGTAAATCCATTGGCGATAGCCAGTCCGACGATTTTGACTATACCCTTGTCTTTGGCGAGAGAGGTAACCAGGGATTCATTGTCTCCCACTGCCCTTAAGAGATACCCGGACTTGGTGTTTAAGTATAAATCCAAAAGGATCTTGCTTGCGATGGTAATGATAAACAGGATTACGACTGTGACATAGGGAGATAACGATTCCGGAATATGGTCTGCCAGGAAAGCATTTTCAAAAATAGTCTCCTGGCTGAAGATGGGGACATTGGCCCGCCCGCCTGCAATCCGCAGATTTAGGGAATATAAGCCAGTCATGACAATGATTCCGGACAGAAGATCCCGAACCTTTAGCTTTACATGGATAAGGCCTGTGATGCATCCGGCGATCACCCCGCAGCCAAAGGATAACAATAAGGTTACCATGGGAGAAACTCCTGCCAGGATGGCGGAGGCGGTAAATGCCGCCCCCAGAGGAAATGTGCTGTCTACAGACAGATCCGGAAAATCCAGAATTTTATAGGTGATATAGACTCCCAGCGCCATGACGGCATAGATGAGCCCTTCTTCTAAAATACCTAAGATCAGAGTCATAATAAAAAGCCTCCATAGAATCAATGTAGGTTACAGGTTGCAGGTTTACTCTGTGATTTCCTCAAAAAGTTCCTTAGCAGAGCCTGCAAGTTCTTCCGGAATCGTGATTCCCAGATTCTCAGCTACCTTTGTATTGCCATAGAAGGCAGCTTCCTCGATCACCTGGTACTTCATTTCACTTGCTTTTTTCTCTCCCTTTAAAACAGCGGCCGCCATTCGGCCGGTTTGTTTTCCCAGATCAATGTAGTCAAGTCCCATGGCAGCCAGGCAGCCGATTTTTACCTGTTCAATCTCGCTTCCGAATACAGGAATCTGCTTTTTGGCGGCCTTATCCAGAATGACAGGAAGGGAGGCCACCACCGTGTTGTCGGTTAAGTTGGTGACGCAGTCTACTTTGCCAAGAAGGGAATCGGCAGCCAGCGGGATGTCTGCAGGGGTGGAGATGCCCACGTCTACAATCTCGAATCCATAGTCACCAGCGCATGCCTTGTATTCTTCTATGGCGGACAGGGAGTTTACCTCGCTGGTGGTGAACATGATACCGATGGTCTTGGCATCAGGAAGCATGGTACGTATCATTTGAAGCTGTTCTGAGACAGGAAGCTTGTCGCTGGTTCCTGTAATCTCACCTGCCGGAGTGCCGTCTGCCTGGGCCAATTCTGCCGCTACCGGGTCTGTTACTGCTGTGTAAATCACAGGAATATCCTGCTTCTTGCCTACTCCGTAGGCACTCTGGGCCATAGGGGTGGCAATGCCGCAGATTAAATCCACATTTTGGGAAGCAAAATTGGTGACGATCTGGCTGGCAATGCTGCCGTCCGCCTGAGCATTTTCGTAGAGAACTTTTAAGTTCTGGCCTTCTACGATGCCTTCTTCTGCAAGGCCTTGAAGAAATCCTTCCCGGCAGTTGTCCAGAGAGCCATGGGCGGCAAACTGGCCGATTCCCACGGTGTAGGAAATTTCATTGTCGGCAGAGGCGGCTTCTGCGGCAGTGGAAGCCGGTGTCTGGGAAGAATCCGGAGAGCCGGAGCATCCGGAAAGAACAGAAATTGTCATTGCAGTAAGAAATAAGGTTCTCATAGTTTTTTTCATAATTGTATCCTCCATTCTTATAATGTGTACACATCCTGTGGGCTGCAAACGCTCCTTCGCAACAGGGGTACATTGGCGTTAATAATAAGTCACAACCGTTGAAGATAGAAGCCGGAATAAGGAGGGCATATGTTGTTATGTTCACAGGCGCCTGTGAATGATAACGTGGAGAATTTGTGGATGCCGTGAAAACTTTAAAATAAAAAATCTCAAGGATACAGTTTATTGTTGTATCCTTGAGACGAAATTATCCGCGGTGCCACTCAAATTGACCTAAGGTCCTCTTTTTCATATACTAACATATATGCCGCGCTGGTAACGGATGCGGAAGCCGTCGATCCCTACTGGAAAAAACGTTCAGGATCGCCCTCAAAAGTCCATTCGGCAATTCTCT
>JAETTS010000319.1 GCA_021769025.1 Enterocloster bolteae | reverse complement strand
ACTCCCCATCTCGCAATGGGGAACATCCCCTGTTTGATTAATTCCGTATACTTTTCTTCCACCTGGCTGGTCATATCGGTGCGGATGACTCCGGGCCTTATTTCATATACAAATATGCCCTCAGGAGCCAGCCTGTCCGCAAAAAGCTTGGTGAGCATGGAGATTCCTGCCTTGGAAACACAGTACTCCCCTCTGTTAACGGATGATACCTGGGAGGAGCAGGATGAAATGTTGATAATTGTCCCGCGCTTGCCTCCATACACAGGCTGTTTCATCATCTGCCGTACCACTGTCTGTGTCATGAACATATTTCCCTTTGTATTGGTCCCTATTACATAGTCAAAGCTCTCCTCTGTCATATCCAGCAAATCCGCCCTTACCTTCGGCGCCACCCCCGCATTGTTGACCAGCACATGGATTTCCCCGAAGTGTTCTGCTGCTTCCCGGACAATACGGATTCTGTCCTCGGACTTTCCTATATCACCGGCATACCAGGCATAGGAAATACCTGCATCCCGGAGTGTTCTGGTACTTTCCGGATAAAAGGATTCACCGCGTGTAGCCATGACAGCAACCTGATAACCGTTTACCCCCAGTTCCCGCGCAATGGCCAAACCAATCCCCCTGCTTGCTCCTGTTACAAGTGCTGTCTTCATATTCGTTTACCTCCTATTTCATAATCAGTTCAGGCAGCGTCATTGTCAGCGCCGGAATGAAGGTCACAAGCAGTAATGTGATGAGCATGGGAATATATAACGGCAGCATGGCCTTGGAAACTTTTTCAATTTTCATATTTCCAATGGCGCATCCTGTAAACAATGCTGTTCCCACAGGCGGTGTACATAATCCGATTCCCAGATTCAGCATCATCATGACTCCAAACTGGATGGGACTCATTCCAAATTTTGTCACAACCGGAAGCAGTATGGGAGCCATAATAAGCACCAGAGGCGCCAGGTCCATAACGCATCCCAGCAAAAGCAGAATCAGGTTGATCAGAAGCAATACCACAATCTTGTTGTCGCTGATGCCAAGAAGCAGGTTTGTGGCCAGGGTGGGGACATTCAGATATGCCATCACCCAGCCGAAGGCGCCTGCCGCGGCAATAAGCGCATATACCATGGAAAGGGTTTTAATGGTATTTCCCAGCACTACCGGAATATCCTTAAAGCGAAGCTCCCTGTAAATAAAAAATCCTACGAACAGGCAGTAAATACAGGCGACTGCCGCTGATTCCGTGGCGGTGAAAAAACCAGCTGATACGCCACCGATGATAATAACCATTGCAAGCATTGCGAAAAATGTATCCTTTGTAACCCTGAGTGCTTCCTTAAAAGGCAGCTTCTTTCCTTTGGGATAATGCTTTTTCTTGGAAATGATATAACACATTCCCATTATGAAAACCCCCAGCATAATACCCGGGATATAACCGGCGCAGAACAGGCTTCCCACAGACACGCCTCCTGCCACCATGGAGTACAGTACCATGTTGTGGCTGGGCGGGATGATCAGTCCCTGACAGGAGCTGGCCACGGTAACTGCTATGGAAAAATCCTTTTCATATCCAGCCTCCTCCATCATGGGTATTTCCAGGGCTCCCAGGGATGACACATCGGCAATGGCAGAACCGGAGATACCGCCGAACAGCATGGATGCCAGTACATTTACATGTGCCAGACCTCCGGTTATCTGCCCCACGCATACATTTGCAAAGGCCAGCAGGCGGCTGGATATACCGCCTGCAGCCATGATTTCCCCCATAAGGATGAAGAAAGGGATTGCCAGCAGTGAAAATGAGTTAAGCTGTTTGGACATTTGCTGCACCAGGGTCATGACAGGCACCTGGATATACAGCATGGTGAAGGCTGTGGATATAATCATTGAAAAGGTAATAGGGCATTTAATCATAATAAGCAGCACAAAGGTTATGAGAAGGATTGCGATAGCTATATTTGGGTTCATTCTTTTTCCTCCTCCTCTCTGTTAAACTTACCCGCATCATCGGTTTTCTTGTATTTCTTCAGGCCCATTATATCCAGGACCGTAAAGTAGATAATGGCAACGCCGCTGACCGGTATCATAATATACATAAGAGATGACGGCCATTTTGTTACCGGAAGCCTCGAATCCATGGTAGACAGCACCATCCGGACCCCGTAGACAGTGAAGAAAGCGCCTACCAGCAGCGTAATAATCCGGTTCAGCACATCAATCACATTCCTGATCTTTACCGGAAACTTATCATAAAACAGCTCCACGCCGATATGCAGGTTCTTTTCCGCCCCAATGGCAATGCCCAGGAACGCCATCCAAATCGTAAGCAGCAGCGCCACCTCCTGGTTCCAGCGGATATTGGTCCGCAGTATATTCCTGCAGAATACCTGGGCGCATATGATTACGATTACAACGGCCAGGACCCACCTTGCATAACCATATATAACCTTGTAAAACAGATTGAAAATATCAATTAGTACCTTCTTTATTCCTTTCAGCATCTTCAGTCTCCTATATGCCAGTCCCCTACTTGCCTGCTTCTACAATCTGGTCAATGATGTCCTTATAGGCGCCGCCTTCATAGGAATACCAGATTGGCTCACAGGCGTCCTGGAACGCCTTTAATTCTTCCTCAGTCAATTCAGTGATTGTGACATCCTGCTCCAGTAATTTCTGTTTGGATTCTTCCTCTGCCTCTGCCCACAGCTCCTTCTGGTACTCCCAGGATTCCAGAGCCGTGTCATCAATAATTTTAAGATCTTCTGCACTCAGTTTTTCACGTGACTTTTCGCCCATGACCAGGATGTCGGCCGACCTTGTATGATGGTCCTCCACAAAGTAGGGAGCCACTTCAAAATGGGACTGGTCCAGATAATTGACGATGGAATTCTCAGCAGCGTCCACAACGCCGGTCTGGAGCGCGGAATACACCTCGGAATACGCTGTCGCTACCGACTGGCCGCCTAAAGCCTCCACCATGGACATCATCAGTTCGGACTGCTGTACTCTTACCAGCATACCCTTCATGTCCGCAGGGGAATGGATTTCCTTTTTGGTGTTATAGAAACATCTGGTTCCTCCGTCATAGTAGGTAAGGCCGTAAAGCTTCTTTTCCTTCATCTTATCCCCGCGCAGGATTCCCATACCGATATCCCCGCCATGTACCTTCCAGAAATGCTCTGTATTTTTATAAATATAAGGCATCATTAAGGCATTGTACTCATCCACAAAATTAGTCATGGTGGACAGATCGGCTTTTACAATATCCATGCCGCCATACTGGAGCTGCTCCAGGCAGGAGATGGCATCTCCAAGGGTTCCGTTGTTGTACACCTCAATGTTGACCCGTCCGTCTGTGCGCTCCCTTACCTGGTCCGCAAACCACTCCACGGCTATAGTGGTACAGTTTCCATCCGGCTGGTTATTGGAAAGTTTTAAGGTGACTGTGTCACCGGATGCCTCAGTCTTGCTCTCCTCCTTATTCTCCTCCTGTGCGGTAGTATCTCCTTCTGTTTTTTCCTCTGCCTTAGCCTCTGTCTGTGTCTCTGAGCCGGAGGATGGTGCCGCTGTGGTTCCTGCATTTCCCCCTCCGCATGCTGTCAGTGTCATCACAAGACCCAGTGCCATCATAACGCTTCTTTTCTTCATTGTATTCTTCTCCTTTTATTCCTGCGCGTAACGCGCATAATTAACCTGTTACCTGGCAGAATACCCGCCGTCTATCGGAATCATGATCCCGGTTATATAATCCGATGCCCTGGAGGCAAGAAATACTGCCGGACCCTCAAAATCATCCGGGGTCCCCCAACGTCCCGCCGGAAT
>JAETTS010000318.1 GCA_021769025.1 Enterocloster bolteae | reverse complement strand
TGCATCAGAATTCCTGTTTGCATACACAATAAGACAGCCTGTTGTCGCATTTGTTGTGTTATGCTATTAAAGGAAAGGAGATGGAATCATGGAACAATGGCTGTATGTTATGATGATTGAGAAGACCAAGTCCTACAACCGGATTACCAAAGCCGTAATCGAAAGGCATGTTGCCAACATGAGAGACTTGGACGAAACAGGGCATTTAGAGTTAGGAGGTGTTTTTAAAGGATACCCTGGCGTTGCCGGAATGTTTATCCTGAAAGCAGGAAGCTATGAGGAGGCTGAAGCGCTATGCAGGCAGGATCCCTTGGTTATGGAAGGATATGCGACCTATAAGCTGAAGGCATTGCAGGTGGCAAACAAGGAGAATCATTACCTGCTTTGAATGTTATTTCTTATTTGTTTCATATATCAATCCACAGAAATATAATAGTAGTCATTAAGCTTCAAATATGCTATACTATATAGACATAGCAGATTCGTCGAAGAGTGCGTATCCGTTGGGATGTACGCACTTTTCTTTTATAAGCAGGCCGTAGGAAAACAGCAGAGCGGCCGCAGCTTTTTAAGGAGGTGGTGAAAGGATACGTTGGAAAAGAGAGAGGAAGACATTGGAAAGGAGATAAAAAGGTATGGGCTATATGCAAAACAGAGACGGGTATTTCCAGGAACAGGGAAAATTGTGTGCTGAGAATGACAGGATCAGCAAAGACTTGTATCAGGAGCTTGGGGTGAAAGCCGGGCTTCGTGATGAAAACGGGAAAGGAGTTCTTACCGGACTTACCAATATTTCGGAGGTAAGAGCCTTTGACTATAAGGATGGAGAGAAGAGGCCCTGTGACGGAAAGCTTCTTTACAGAGGATATGATGTGCGTGATCTCATAAGCGGGAGCAGCGGACAGAAATTCGCATTCGAGGAGGCAGCCTATCTGCTGCTGTTTGGGGTTCTGCCAACAGACCAGGAACTGAAGGAATTCTGTGATGTGCTGGCAGAAAGCTGTGACATGCCTACCAATTTTACCAGGGATGTGATCATGAAAGCCCCCAGCTATGATGTCATGAATTCCATGACCAGAAGTGTTCTTACGCTTGCATCCTATGATAAGCAGACAGCGGATTTAAGTGTGGAAAATGTACTCAGACAGTGCATTCAGCTGATCAGTATCTTTCCAATGCTGGCAGTCTACGGTTACCATGCGTATAATCATTACGAAAAGGACGGGAGCATGTATATCCATCGGCCGGACACCAGCCTTTCCATTGCGGAAAATTTCCTGCGCATGATGCGGCCGGATATGCAGTATACGGAATTGGAGGCAAGGGTGTTGGATGTGGCCCTTCTGCTCCATGCGGAGCACGGGGGAGGCAATAACTCCACCTTTACGACCAGAGTGGTAACCTCTTCCGGCTCAGATACGTATTCCGCCATTGCTGCTGCGCTCTGTTCCTTAAAGGGCAAACGGCACGGCGGGGCCAATATTATGGTTATGCACATGATGGAGGATATCAAAGACCATATACAGGATTACGAAGACGAGGAAGAGATTGAGAGGTATTTACAGAAAATCCTTCACGGAGAAGCTTTTGACGGGAAAGGGCTGATCTACGGGATGGGTCATGCCGTATATTCTCTTTCGGATCCCAGAGAAGTGATCTTCAAAGGATTTGTGGAAAAGCTGGCGGCGGCAAAGGGGCGGGAGAAGGATCTTGCCCTATATAATAATATAGAAAAAACCGCGCCGAAGATCATTGCCAGAGAGAGGAAGATCTTTAAGGGAGTCAGCCCCAACGTTGATTTTTACAGTGGATTTGTGTATGACATGCTGGGGATCCCAAGCGAACTATATACGCCTCTATTTGCGGTGGCAAGAATCGCAGGATGGAGCGCTCACAGGATCGAAGAGATTGTGTCAGCCAACAAAATCATCCGGCCTGCATATAAAAGCCTGGTGAAGGAACTGGAATACCCGGAGAGAGGCAAAAGGAGGTGGGATGCCATATGTTAGAAGCATTTATGAACCATAAAGAAGAAACTTTTTTTCTAAACGAATTTAATGTTGACCGGATCTTTTATGCCATTGAACGGACGGATTATCTCTTTCTTTATCATATCAAGTGCTGCGAAACCCAGAGCAAACAGGGAAAGCGTGTGTATCTGTCTGTGCTGGCGGATACCATGAATATGGCAATTCCCCAGATTTCAAAGGCTGTCGAGAATCTGCAGAACAAAGGCTATGTATCCTGGAAGACCGACAGTGAGGCAGGAAAAACGTATGTGAAACTGACCAGCAAAGCGGTAGAGTTGATGCGGGATGAAAGGGAGCGGATGGAGAACTCCTATCAACGGATACTGGAGGAGGTTGGAGAGGAGGAACTGAACAGAACCATCCGAACCATGCAGACCATTACCAGTATTCTCAAGGAAGTGGCGGCTGATTCAGGAAGCAAGACTTGAGAAGGCTGTGGACGGCAACAGGCAGTATTAGGAGTTTTACCAGAGATAGTCGTGTCAGGACACAAACGAATGAAGATAAGGCTGTAGGATATATAGGGGAGAACATTTACCAAAAAGCAGGAGGCAGAAAATAAGATGGAATATTTGGATTTAGCGTATCTGACCATAGATCTTCCAGAGGACATTAAAAAATTGAAATGGTATGGAGATTTTGAGCGGGCAAACAGGGTGATCGACATGCGCCTTGAAAAAGATATTCCGGAACCCTTAAGAAAAAGGCTGGAATTGGAAAAATGGATATTAAAGCGGTTGCCGATTACGTATATCTATACCAAGGAGCAGGCGCTTAGACAGCTGCAGGAAACGTTTCAGGGGGTTACAGAGGAAGAGTTGGACCAGCTGCAGGATGAAGGGGCCATAGATTGGATTTTTGTGAATGGACAGGTGCGGTATAAGGACAATTTTGTGGAGAATCTGGTAAAAACCAGAAAGTCACTGCAAAGCAGGCTGAAGGATGCCTCTGTGGCGCAGGAGAGGGTTCGCAGCAGCCAGCTTCTGGATCAGACGGTTTCCGCTATGAAGGATAAGGGTGGTCTGGCCTATCGGATGCATATACGGGCTTCTCTTAAGGTGGAGAAGGAGGCGGAAAGAATCGGAGAATTTATCCGGGTGTATTTGCCAGTGCCGGTGGAGAAAGGGCAGGTGAAACATTTCCAACTGTTGAATACATCCATAGAGCCGGTTCTGGTGTCGCCGCCGGATTATCCTCAGAGAACGGTATGTATGGAGGCAAAGCTGGAGCCTGGACAGGAGTTCTGGATCGAGTATGTATTTGAGAACCATACGAAGTATACCAGGCTGGATGAACAGGATCCCCAGTTGCAAACCTGGAATGGGCAGTCTGATCCCAGTCTGGATCCATACTTAGAGGAGCAGCTGCCTCATATCCGGTTTACTCCTTATATGCGGGAATTGACAGAACAGGTGACGGCAGGGGAAGAGAATCCTCTTAAAAAAGCCAGAAAAATCTATGATTATATTACCACCCATATCATGTATTCCTTTGTAAGGCAGTATGCAACCATTGACAACCTGCCAGAATATATGGCTACTGGGCTGAAGGGAGATTGTGGAATCTATGCCCTTCTGTTTATCACCATGTGCCGGATCGCCAAAATCCCGGCCAGATGGCAGTCAGGCCTCTATGCTACGCCTCTTTTTATCGGCTGCCACGATTGGGCACAGTTTTACATAGAGCCATATGGATGGCTGTATGCCGATGGTTCCTTCGGAGGATCAGCATGGAGGGACGGGAATCAGGAGCGATGGGATTTCTATTTTGGCAATCTGGATCCCTTC